>JAJZFE010000086.1 GCA_021798655.1 Acidobacteriota bacterium
ACCATATCGCCCAGGCTCCCCAGCCGATACACCAGCACCCGCCGCGTCATCTTCTTTCCCATGCCTCAAGTGTCGCATCCACACTCTCCCCCACACCACCCCCAACCCCTTCGCCTGCCTCACCACAAAATGGGTGCCCCATGTCCCTCGCACCTGGGGACATGGGAGCCACAAATCCGAGCGTCCCAACCACCCCGCATCCGCCGCCCCACATTGCCCCAGCGCCGCACTCCCGTTATGCTTGCTCTCACCACCACATGCTCGACGCCGCCCAAATCGTAGCTCTCCAGGACCAGTCCACTCTCCACGGTCACGACCCCGCGTCACCCGCTCCCATTCCCTCATCGCCCTTCGAACAGATCATCCTCGATCAGCACCAGGCCAACTTCGATCTCTGGCACCGCGAAGACTTAGCCCGCGATCCCGAAGCCTCCGACAGCACCATCGTTCAGGTCAAGCACGACATCGACCGTCTCAACCAGCGCCGCAACGACCTCGCCGAGCAGCTCGACATTGCGCTCCTCCAACTCGCGCCCGACAACTCCACAGCGCCCCTCCACTCCGAATCCCCCGGCCTCATCATCGACCGCCTCTCCATCCTCGCCCTCAAAATCTTCCACACCCAGGAGCAACTCCATCGCTCCACCCCCGAGCATCAGCAGCGCAACATGGACCGCCTTCTCGTGTTGAACCAACAGCGGGCTGATCTCGTATCCTGTCTTGCCGATCTATGGAACGATGTCCTCACCGGCCGTCGCCGCTTCAAGCTCTACCGCCAGCTCAAGATGTACAACGACCCTACCCTCAACCCCGTTCTCTACACCCGCTCCCCCATCTGACGCAACATCCGGTACACTCTCAGTTGACCTCTATCCACCAACACCCGTATAACCCCAATTACCATCGAAGTACTCTATCTTGAAATCCCTAGCCGTCTAACCGAGAACACCATGGCAACGAAGCCAGCAACATCGACCTCCGAATCCAAAACTCCCAAAGTGACTGCCACGCTCAAGACCCCGCGAACTCTCGCCGGAAATCCTCAACACGCCAACGACGCTACCCGCAGGTCCACGCTCTCGCTCTACGAGAGCGCGCTCAAGCTCATGCAGTCCGGCAAATATGAGAAAGCCCACGAAGCCTTCACCGCGATGCTCGAATCCGCACCGCAGGACCTCGCCGACCGCATTCGCATGTACATCTCTGCCTGTGTCGGCCAGATCCACAAAGGCACCACCAACTTCCAGACACACGAAGAGCGCTACGACTACGCCATCTCCCTGCTCAATCAGGGCAACTACGAAGATGCCCGCGAGCACCTCCAGGAGATTCTTCTCCAGCACCAGTCCGCAGACTACGCCTTTTACGGACTCGCCCTCCTCTCCAGCCTCACCGGAGACGCCGACGGCTGCATCGATCACCTCTCCGAGGCTATCCGTCTCAACGGCCAGAACCGCCTTCAGGCCCGCCTCGACTCCGACTTCGACGGCGTAGCCGAAGACCCTCGCTTCACCGAACTTCTCTACCCCGAAGTCTGACCCCAGGCGAGCAAGGGCGCCCCAGGCAGCTCCAACGACCCACCTGACGAAGCTCGACCACGCAGCAGCCCACGCTCAAGCAGTGTCACCCAATAGCTCCATCATCCTGAGCGAAGCGAAGGATCTCCATATTTGCTGTTGCACTTGCTAAAAGCCAGCAGCCGCGCGTATGCGCTCTGTTTCGTCCCACCCCCAGCAACGAGCCAACTTCGTCCCAACTTTACTTTCCGCACCCATCACCCCGCATCTCCCTCATCCGACTACACTGTTACCTGACGTATGACTAACTCCCGCCAGCTTCGAGTCGTCGCCATCGGCGGCGGAACCGGTCTCTCCACGCTCCTGCGCGGCCTCAAGGCCTTTGTCGCCGCTCCCGCCAACGACTCCGACCCCACCCATCCGCATCTCTCCACCCTCATCCGCGAACTCTCCGCCATCGTCACCGTCACCGACGACGGCGGTTCCTCCGGCCGCCTCCGCGAAGACCTCCACATGCTTCCCCCCGGCGACATCCGCAACTGCCTCGTCGCTCTCTCCCAGGACGAGCACCTCCTCTCCCGCCTCTTCCAGTACCGATTCCCCCACGGCGACCTCGAAGGCCATAGCTTCGGCAACCTCTTCCTCGCTGCCCTCACCGGCATCACTGGAGACTTCGCCCAGGCCGTCCACACCAGCTCTCAAATCCTCGCCACCCGCGGCCGCATCTTCCCCTGCACCACCGCCAACGCCACCCTCTCCGCCCGCATGGACGACGGCTCCATCGTCGACGGCGAGACCAGCATCACCGCCTCCAGGCGTTCCATCGCCGAACTCATCCTCACCCCCGCCGACGCGCGCCCTCTCCCCGAGACCCTCACCGCCATCGCCAACGCCGACCTCATCACCCTCGGCCCCGGCTCCCTCTACACCTCGCTCATCACCAACCTCCTCGTTCGCGGCATCCCCGAAGCCATCGCCCACAGCAGCGCCACCCGCGTCTACATCTGCAATCTCATGACCCAGGCCAACGAAAGCCTCGGCCTCACCGCCTCCCAGCACATCGAAAAGATCCTCGACCACGCCCGCGCCTTCAGCCTTCGCAAAGACGCCCAGATCTTCGACTACGCTCTCATCAACACCGCGCCCATCAGTCCCCAGGCCCTCGCCAGGTACGCCCGCGAAGGCCAGACCCCCATCCTCGCCGACCTTGACCGCATCCGCTCCCTCGGCGTCGAGCCCATCACCGGCAACTTCGTCCACGAAGGCGATGTCCTCCGCCACAACTACGATGTCCTGGCTGAAACCGTCCTGCAACTCGCCCTGCAAACCTCCGCCGTATAAGCTTCCACCCGAGGACACCAGCCGAGCCTATGCCCAACTCCACCGCATCTCCCCTCATCACCCTCGGCCGCATCTTCTATGCACTCGCCATGCTCGGCTTCGGCCTGCAATACGCACTCTACGGACATCTCCGCCGCGGCATTCCCCTCTGCCCCGCCTGGCTGCACCCCAGCCACATCCTCGCCTACGCTCTCGCCGCGCTACTGATCGCCGCCAGCTTCGCTCTTCTCACGGCCTGGCGAGTCCTCGCCGTCAGCCTCACCCTCGGCCTGCTCCTGCTCGGCTCAACCGCTCTGTACCTCCAGCACGTCAACTACGTCCTCCACGACGCCGACGGCCGCACGCTCTTCCTCGAGTGCCTCGCCCTCGCCGCCACAGCACTCGTCCTCCACGGCCTCTCCGCCGGCGCCCGCGGCAAATTCACCCTCATGCCCGGCCGCATCTTCTTCGCCTGCGCTATGGTGATCTTCGGCTTCCAGCACTTCCTCTACATTCGATACCTCGCCACCCTGGTCCCCGCCTGGATTCCCTACCACAACCCCTGGATTCTCCTCACCGGCTTCGCCCTCATCACCGCCGGCCTCTCCATCGCCACCACCATCGAAGACAAGTACGCCTCCTACGGACTCTTCCTCCTCTTCTTCGGCTGGCTGGTCCTGCTCCACGTCCCCCGCATTCTCCACGCCCCCTACTCCGCCAACGAGTGGTCCAGCGCCCTCGTAGTCCTCGGCCTCAGCGGATCATCCCTCCTCCTCGCCGCCGCCTCCGCCAACAGCAAATCAGTCCCGCAGCAGAAATCGGGCACAAGAACCAAAGTTCGCAAGTGGCGCACCTCCTAGCCATCACAACACCGGATGCCGCATGTCTCGCTCCCACGACATGCGTTCGCCGCATCCCTGCCTACGCGGAGATCTCCACCAACCCCTGCGTCCCGCCCTCTTCCGCAACGGTCCGTTTCAACTGCCCACAAGCCGCATAGATATCCCGCCCCCGCGGCCGCCGGATATATGTCGCAATCCCACCCTCGATCAGCATCGCCTGAAACACGGCCACATCCTCCGGCGTCGGCTGATGATACGCAATCCCCGGCCCCGGATTCCACACAATCAGATTCACCTTCGCCCGCATCCCGGCCAGCAGCGCCAGCACCTCGCGAGCATGCACCGGCTGATCGTTCACGCCACCCAGCAGCACATACTCAAACGTCACCCACTCTCTGGTCCGCAGCGGAATCTTCCCCACCGCCTCCAGCAGCGCGGCAATATTCCACTTCCGCGTAATCGGCATAATCTCTTCGCGAACGCCATCATTCGACGCATTCAACGACAGCGCCAGCTTCGGCCTCACCGTCTCCTTCGCAAACGCCTCAATCCCTGGCAGAATCCCGCTCGTTGAAACGGTCATCCGCGACTCCGGAATCCCCACTCCCTTCACCAGTAACCGCACGGCCTTCATAAACTCGTCGTAGTTCAGAAACGGCTCGCCCATACCCATAAACACCAGGTTGATCCGGTCCTTCCCAATCTGAATCCCATGCCGATTCAGCACCGCCGCCACCTGTCCTGCAATCTCTC
>JAJZFE010000022.1 GCA_021798655.1 Acidobacteriota bacterium
CGCCTCCGCCATCGGTGTCCCGCTGATCGGCGTGCTGCTCCTCAAGATCGGCTGGAGAATGAGCTTCGCCGTCACCGGCCTCCTGAGCCTGTTGTACTTTGCCCTGTTCACAAAGACCTACCGCGACCCGCAGGACGATCCGCAGCTGAGCGATGACGAGAGACGCTACATCGCCGATGCCGACGGCGTCGAGGCGCAACGTGCGGACGAGCACGCCTCGCTCGGGTATCTCCTCCGCAAGAAAAAAGTGCTCGGACTCGCCATCGGTTTCGGGGCCTATAACTACGTCTTCTATCTGCTGTTGACATGGCTGCCCAGCTATCTGTCACTCGCGCTTCATATCGATCTGCTGCACTCGTTTCTCTACACCGGCGTTCCCTGGATCTTTGCCACCTTCACCGACCTCGGAGCCGGCCTGGCCTCCGACGCCTTGATTCGCAGAGGCTGGAACGCAAGCCACGTCCGCCGAACCTTTCTCATCGGCGGCACAGCGTTCGGGCTCGGCATCATCGGTGCGGCCCAGGCTCACACCGCCGTGCGCGCGCTCTTCTGGATCAGCATGTCGATCGGCGGGCTTGCCGCCGCGTCGCCCATCGGTTGGGCACTGCCCTCGATGATCGCCCCGCGCGGCCGCGCCGGAACCGTCGGCGGAATCATCAATCTCTCCAACCAGCTCTCCGGCATCGCCGCTCCGATCATCACCGGCTACGTGGTCGCAATCACGCGGTCGTACACGTGGGCCTTCGGCATCGCAGCAATCTATCTGCTGATCGGCATCGCAAGCTACATCGTCCTGCTGGGAACGATCGAAGCCGTCCCGCCCGAACCCGTCCCACCCGAGCCGGCCTCTTCCTCGTAGCGCCGTGCCACACGCTCACCGCGCAGGATTCGCAACCGTGGCGCGCATGGCACCCGTCGAGATGCCGCCATCGATCAGCAGTGTCTGCCCCGTCATGTAGCGGCTCGCCTCGCTGGCCAGGAACACGATGGCACCATCCAGATCGTGCGGCTCCCCCGGACGCTTCAACGGAATCCGATCCACCAGGTACTCCACCCACTCCTGATTCTCGTAGAGCACCCGATTCTGCGCCGTCTGGAACCAGCCCGGCGCAAGGCAGTTCACCGTGATCCCATGCCTGCCCCACTCGTCCGCAAGGCTCATCGTCAGTTGACGGATGCCCCCGCGGCTCGCCGTATACGGCGCAAGCCCCGCGTAGCCAAACACGCTCGTCACTGAACCGATGTTGACGATCCGCCCGTACCGATGCGCTACCATCTGCTTCGCGATCTGCTGCGCGACAAAAAAGCTGCCCCGCAGATTCGTATCCACCACCAGATTCCAGTCGTCCCAGGAGACCTCGCCCGCCGGCTTGCGAACGTTGCACCCCGCGTTGTTCACCAGGATATGAACCTGCCCAATCTTCGCCGCCGCCGCAGCCATCGCTTCGATGCTTGCCTGATCGCGCACATCGAGTTCCAGCGCATACACCCTTCTTCCCAGCGCTTCGATCTCCTCGATGAACGGTTGAAGGTCGTCCTTGCGTCGGCTGGTGACGATGAGGTCAGCGCCCGCGCCAGCCAGCGCACGCCCGAAGTATTGGCCCAGCCCTCTGCTCGCGCCCGTCACCAGCGCGAGTTGTCCCTGCAGATCGAACAGATTCGTCATCACCCTGCAACCTCGCTCTCATGCTCCGTGCGCGGATCGAGCACCACCTTCATCACGTTCGGCTCGCGGGCATGGAGCCGGGCAAACCACGAAGGCCCGTCACCCAGCGGCGCGACCGCTGTAATCAACCGCGAGACGTTGATTGCGCCCTCCGCAATGAGTCGCATCGCCTCCGGGTACTCGCCGGCCGAAGCGCAGGAGCCCTGCAGTCGAATCTGCCGCGAGACCACCTTCTGCAGCGGCAGCGTCACCTGCGGCGTAATGTTGCCAACCAGCGTCACCGTGCCGCCTTTCCGAACGCAGTCGATGGCCGTCAGGATCGTCTCTTCGCGGCCCACGGCCTCCAGCACCACGTCCACGCCGCGCCCCCCTGTCCTGCGCAGAATCTCCGCCGTCAGCGCCGCGCCCGAGGCCAGGAAGGTCTCGCTCGCGCCAAGCTCTGCCGCCAGCCGCAGTCGCGTCGGATCAACATCGGAGACGAAGACGACTTCAACCTTCGCCGCGGACGCACGCACCGCCTGCTGCAGCAGCAGGCCAATCATGCCGGCGCCAATCACCAGCACCGTCTCACCGCCCGCGAGCCGCGAGACAGCCACGCCATGCAGCGCCACCGAAACCGCCTCCAGCATCGCCGCCTCCGCAAACGAGAGATCCTCCGGCAGACGATACGCGACCCGCGCAGGAACCGTCAGGAACTCCGCAAACGCGCCCTCGCGTCGATACTCCCCACACGAAACGCCAATCACCTGGCGGTCGTTGCACAGATTCACATCGCCCGCGCGACAGTATTCGCATGCGCCGCAGTAGACAGTCGAGTCGAACGTGACGCGATCGCCCGGCGCAAACTCCGTCACCGCCTCGCCCACCGCGGCGACGATCCCCGCAGCCTCGTGCCCCATGATGATCGGCGGAATGCGGCGTCCGCTCGCGCCGTCGTAGCCATGCACATCGCTGCCGCATATCCCGCAGGCCGCCACTTCAATCAGAAGCTCATCCCGACCCGGCGCGGGGGTGGGCACATCCCGCACCTGCAGGTTCAGGTACTCGGATAGAAGCAATGCTTTCATGCGGACAAACTCCTCGTGCGGCCGAAGGGCAGCGCACACAGAAGAACAGTTCGCATCAAGGTTCGGCAAGTCTTCCTCGCACGACAGCCACCGCTCCCCCTGCGCCGCCGCCGTGCCACCACGCGTTCGCCCCATCAAATAATTCGCTTTAATCAGGTCGTTTCGCTTGCACAGGATCACGCCGTCTGACTATAGTGGAGCCCACCGCAGAGCTGCCAGCCACCACGCCAGCAACTCGCGTGAACTCACCGGCGCGTTGCATCCACAGCTCCGCACCTGCCGAAAGGAACACCCCTCGTGACCCGCACCCCTCTTCTCACCCGTCGGCAAGCGCTGCTACTCTCCGCCACAGCCGGCATCGCTGCCGCTGCACCCTCCACGCTGTTGGCCTCGGACAGCATCAAGACCGGCGTGCACCAGGAGCCCGGCACCGTCTCCACGCCGCGCTCGGCCATTGCCAAAACGCAGTACGGCCGTGTGCGCGGCTTCCTCGCCGGCGGCGTGTTCACCTTCAAGGGCGTGCCCTACGGCCAGAACGCCGGCGGCGAAAACCGCTGGCTCCCACTCAAGCCGCCAACGCCCTGGTCCGACGAGTATCCCGCCTTCACCTACGGCGCCAACTGCCCGCAGTCCCTCCATCCCTGGACCGCCATCGAGCAGACCTTTATCCAGGACTGGGACGACGGCTGGCTCAGCGAGGACATGCTCAAGCTCAGCATCTGGACGCCGTCGCTCACAGGCTCGCGCCCCGTGATGGTCTACTTCCACGGCGGCGGATTCTCCTTCGGCTCCTCCTACGAGTTGCCCTCGCATGAGGGCGCGCAGATGGCCCGCCACCACGACGTCGTGCAGGTCTCCGTCAATCACCGCCTCAACATCCTCGGCTTCTTCGACGCCTCCGACATCGGTGGCTCCGCGTATGAGGACTCCGCAAACGTCGGCATGACCGATCTGGTCGACTCGCTCAAGTGGGTGCGCGAGAACATCGCCAACTTCGGCGGCGACCCCGATCGCATCATGATCTACGGCCAGTCCGGCGGCGGATCCAAAGTCACCACGCTGCTCGGAATGCCGTCTGCCTCGGGCCTCATCCATCGCGCCGCGGCACAGTCCGGCGGCGGCGGCAACATCCCCACGCGCGAGCAGCAGCGCGAGGTCGCTCGCGTCATGATGAAGGACCTCGGCCTCGCAGCGAACGACATCGGCGCGCTCCAGAAGATGGACTGGCCCAGCCTGATCGCCGCCGGCAACGCGGCCGTCACCAAGGTCAACCCGCCCGGAGCTCCCTTCTTCGGACCCGGCCTGCCCGGCCATCCCCGCGCCGGCTGGTCGCCCTCGGTCGACGGCAAGCTCATCACCATGCGCTCGTTCTTCGACGCCGCGCCAGAGGTGAGCAAGCACGTTCCCATCCTCATCGGCTCCGTCTCCGAAGAGGGCAACAGCATGACCTCCATCCCCACCGAGACGCAGTGGCACGACGGCCTGGCGAAGACCTACGGCGAGGAGAAGGCCACCGCCATCGTCGCAACCCTCAAGGCCAACTACCCACACAAGCAGATCCCCACGCTCTCCTACATGTGCAGTGGCCGCCCCGGCCTCAACGGCCTGTTCATGCGCAACAACGTCGTCAAGATGTGCGGACTCAAGCACGACCTCCACGCCGCCCCCGCCTATGCCTACTACTTCA
>JAJZFE010000059.1 GCA_021798655.1 Acidobacteriota bacterium
CCGCCGTCCTGCTCTCGCAGACGCCGACCTCGCAGCTGCTCCAGCGCCAGAACCTCGGCCAACTCCGCAGCCGCGGCATCATGCTCGAAGCCCGCACCGCCCGCTGGCACGCGCTCGACACCACCGTCGGGTATCAGTTCGCCTTTGCTACCGTCACCGCCTTCAACGCCGCCTCCGCCGCACAGGCCAACCTCACCGGCAACTGGCTTCCTCAGGTACCGCGCCAGTCGCTCACCGCCACAGCCAACTACAGCGCCAGGGCAGGGCAGCGCAGCCTCGCCGATCTGCACCTCATCGCCAGCTACACCGGCCGCGCCTACGACGACGCCGCCAACCAGTTCCTGCTCCACCCCTACGCGCGCTTCGACCTCTCCGCCGAACGCCCGCTCAAAGGCGGCCTCTCGCTCTACGCCTCCGCGCAGAATCTGCTCAACCGCAGCATTGACGCCGGCCGCACCCCGCTACTCACCCTCGCCGCTCCGCGACTGGTGCAGGCCGGCCTTCGCTACAGCTTCTCCCGCTAACGCCGCCTCTAAACGCGCTACCGCGCAAAAGGTTGCGCGCAACACGCCACGGCGTTTCGCGTCTACCTAAATGCACGGCAAAAAGGTTCAAAGCCTGCACGGAGGAAAGTCATGAAGCTATCCAACCTCACCGCGAAGCTTACATGCGTCAAGGGCAACACCATCGCAACCCTGGCAGCAGGCGCGCTCGCCGCAGGTCTCTTCTTCACCGCTGTTCCCGCCGCACACGCCCAGTTCGGCATCGGCGTCCAGATTGGCGGAGGTCCCGTGGCCGTGCAGGGCTACTACGGCGGCGACGGCGACGGTGATGGCAGCTACGCTCAGGGCTACTATCCCCAGCAGCCTCCCGTGGTCTACGGCGACGGCGACGGCGACGGCAGCTACGCCCAGGGCTACTACAACCAGGGCTACTACCCCGTGCAGCCTACCGTGATCTACAACGGCGGCTATGGCTATCGCGGCTGGGGTGGCGACGATCATCGCTGGGGTGGCGACGACCACCGCGGCTGGGGCGGCGACGACCACCGCGGATGGGGTGGTGAACACGGCGGCTGGGGCCACCACGACCACTAACCCACCACCGCACACACGACGTTCGCAGAGCCGCTCCTTACCGGGGCGGCCCTGCTGTTTCAGCCCGGGAAACTTACAGTGGCTCGCAGTAACGCTTTGCCGCATCCGCGCAGGGCAGGCAAAGCCGCTCGCCGCCGCGCTCCACAAAGCGGTCGAAGTTCACGCCTTCGCCGCAGCGCCCGCACACCACGCGCTGTCCCTTGTAGCCCGGAAACTCGCTGGCCGCCAGCGGCACGCGCACCCACTGCTCGCCAAACAGCTCCGCGTCCGGCATCTCGCGATACGCCTTCATCTGCTGCGGGTTGCGCTCCATGCCCGGGTACAACTCTCTCGCACGATCTTTCGAACTCTCCAGCGCCACCACGCGCAGACCCTTGTAGACGCCCGGCTCCAGCTCCATGCTCAGGTCCACAAACGTCGCGGCCATCTTGCCCCAGTCGCGCAGCTTCAGCGCGCGCTTGCCCACGCGGCAGCCGGTCACCACGCCGATCGCGTCGGTCGCGCAGCGGTCAATCTCCACGAACGTCACCAGCCGCTTGCGGTCGGCGTTCAGCTCGCCGTCGGCGTTCGTCCGCCGCCGCGGATCGTCGATCCCCAGCCGCGCCAGTGCCAGCATCGCCATCCGCACGCCCAGCACCTGCCCCGCGCACAGATGCCCGTGCGCCACTTCAGCCTCATGCAACAGTTCATCCAACCCGGCGGCCATGCCTCCATCCTACGCCGTTGAAAATGCGTCACCAGTCAGACCGGTGTTTCCACCTGTAGACCGTTCCTGTTAGCATTCTCCGCACTATGCAACGACGCGATCTCCTCAAACTCTCGCCCCTCGCCCTTGCCGCTACAGCCGCTACAGCCTCCACTGTTGGCCACGTTGCGTTCGCGCAGTCGCCTGCCACTTCGGCTGCGGAAGCCCAGTTCAACGTCCACACCTATGGCGCGACCGGCGACGGCAAGACCGTCGATTCGCCCGCCATCAACAAGGCCATCGAAGCCGCAGCGGCCGCCGGCGGCGGAACCGTCGTCTTCCCCGCAGGCACCTACATCTGCTTCACGCTGCGCCTCAAGTCCAACGTCGGTCTCTACCTCGCGCACGGCTGCACCATCCTCGCCGCCAACTCGCCCATGCCCGGCGAAACCACCGGCTACAACGGCGGAACCTACGACCCGGCTGAGCCCAACGATCCGTGGACGCCCTACCAGGACTACGGCCACAACCACTGGAAGAACTCGCTCATCTACGGCGAGGGCCTGCACAACATCTCCATCACCGGCCCCGGCCTCATCCACGGCAAGGGCCTCAGCAACGGCACCAAAGGCGTTCGCAGCGGTACCGGCGGCTTCGTCGCCGAGCAGCCCGGCGTGGGCAACAAGGCCATCGCGCTGAAGAACTGCTTCAACGTCCACCTGCGCGACTTCTCCGTGCTCAAGGGCGGCCACTTCGCCCTGCTCGCTACCGGCGTCGACAACATGACGCTCGACAACCTGCTCATCGACACCGACCGCGACGGCTTTGACATCGACTGCTGCCGCAACGTCCGCGTCTCCAACTGCACCGTCAACTCGCCCTGGGACGACGCCATCTGCCCCAAGTCCAGCTACGCGCTCGGCTACGCACGCTCCACCGACAACGTCACCATCAGCAACAACTACGTCACCGGATACTACGACCTCGGCTCCATCATCGACGGTACCTGGAAGAAGTTCCCCGAGGACGCGCACGTGCCGCGTAACGGCCGCATCAAGTGTGGCACCGAGTCCAACGGCGGCTTCCGCAACATCACCATCACCGGCAACGTCATCGAAGGCTGCAAGGGCATCTCGCTCGAAACCTCCGACGGCGCGCTCTGCGAGGACATCACCATCACCGGCAACACCTTCCGCGACTGCGTCGACGCGCCGCTCTTCCTGCGCCTCAACCGCCGCAACCGCAACCCGAAGGAGACGCTGCGCCCCGGAACGCTGCGCCGCGTCATCATCGCCGACCTGGTCAGTTACAACTCGGCCTCGTCCACCGCGTCCATCTTCTCGGGCATCCCGGAGAACCTCATCGAAGACGTGAAGCTCTCCAACTGCTACTTCGGCCACCACGGCCTGCCCAAGGACATGAAGATCGGCTGGGGCGAAAACTCCAAGCCCATGCCCGACTGGAAGACCATCCAGGTTCCCGAGATCGAGGACGCCTACCCCGAGCTGCTGCGCTTCGGCCCCACGCCCTGCAACGGCATCTTCGTCCGCCACCTCAAGAACCTCGAAATGTCGCACGTCGAAGTCGCGCCGGCCAACCCTGATCCGCGCCCCGCGTTCTGGCTGGAGGACGTGCATCGTGCGGACTTCTTCGCCGTCACCGCACCGCCGCAGCCCAACTTCTCGCTGCACAACGTCACCGACCTGCGCATCCTCTGGAGCCGCGCCGCCAAGGACATCAACCTCGCCGACGCGAAGGACCAGACCCTGTAGCTGTCGCCCCCACACACAGCAAAGCCCCGGTCATCGCCGGGGCTTTGTCATGTGTGCTTGCTGTATCTGTCAGCCTTCGTTCGGAGTCGCTTCCGGCGTCGGTGCAGGAGCAGGCGCGCCGCCCTTCGGCTCGGCGCCCGGCTTGCGGATGTCGATGCCGCCCTTGAAGAATGCGCCGTCCTCGATCGAGATGCGGGCCGCGATCACGTCGCCGGTCAGCGAGCCTTCTGCGCGAATGTCCACGCGGTCCGTCGCCTGGCAGTTGCCACGAATCTTGCCCAGCACCACGATCTCGCGCGCCAGAATCGTCGCTGCTACCTGGCCGTTGCGGCCCACGGTCACGCGGTTGCCCGGCAGGTTGATCGAGCCTTCCACCTTGCCGTCGATATAGAGAGACTCGGCGCCGGAGATCTCGCCCTTCACAACGAGGCTCTTGCCAATCGTTGCCTGGTCGCCCGGCGCTCCAGGCGTGCTGGCGGCAAAGCCGGCTCCACCGGCAGGCGGCGTCGAACGGGCTGGATCAGAAGGCGGCGTCGAAGGTGTTGCAGGCTGGTTCGGTTTCCACATGTCTCTCTAATTTCCTTTCGTTATCTAAGGGGGGAGATCTTTCGCAGGTCCCAAACGCTATGCTCGTCGCGCGTACCGCAGCGCTCCAGGCCCGTGCTGTTCCCACGATACTACCTCCACTCAGGGCTGTCGCTGTGAAGTTCGTCTGAAAAAACACGAAAGATCGGGGGATACAAAAGGGTTGCCTGCGGCGTTGACCTTTGTCACTCGTCGCTGCTCTCGCCCTCTTCGATGAAGGAACTTGTGCCGATCACATCCAGCGTCATCGACTCACCCGCCGTCAAATCAAACGTTAC
>JAJZFE010000088.1 GCA_021798655.1 Acidobacteriota bacterium
TCTTTCAGGACACCATCCTGCCCACCGCCGCCTACATCGGCGGCCCGGCGGAGATCGCCTACTTCGCGCAGTCCGCCGTCGTCTACCAGGCCATTCTCAACCGCATCACCCCGGTGCTGCCGCGCCTCTCGGCCACGCTCATCGAACCGGCCATCGCGCAGGTCATGGCGCAGCACGAAGTCAGCTTCTCTCAGGTCATCGAGTCGCTCTCGCAAGGCAGCAAGACCTCCGCCGAACTCGCCACGCGCCTCGGCGCCCGCGCCATGCCCATCGAGGCCAAGCGCAAGCTCGCCGCCGCAGGCAACTCCATGGACGCCGAACTCACCGCGCTCACCGAGTACATGACCGCCATGTCGCCCGACCTGGGCCGCTCGGCCACGATCTCCGGCAACAAGATGCGCTACCAGATGAACCGCCTGCGCCGCCTGGCCGCCAACTTCGAGCTGCAGAAGCAGGCCTCGCTCTCCAAGCACGCCACCGCCATCGCGCTCCACCTCTACCCCGAAGGCCACCTGCAGGAACGCCTCCTCGGCGGCATTCAGTTCCTGGCCCAGCACGGCGACACCCTGCCCGCGCTGCTCGTCGAGCACGCCGCGCAGGAGTGCCCCGGCCACCGCGTGATCTTCCTCTAAAGAGTTTCTGATCCACTCCGGAAGACATCGCTTTGTTTGTCATTCCCGTAGGGTTCGTGTCCCGCTTCATGGACAAGCGTGTTGAACGTTTCAGCCTTCGACTGTCGTGGTGGCAGCACGATGCGTCCGCACGTAGCTCACGCCAAGGGCTGGCGCAATCTCTTCGCTGTAGCCCACTGCGATCCCTTTGCTGGCGAGGAACGCGGTCACCCTGGCATTCCGGTGCACTGCGGGATGCTGGCTCACCACGGAACAGAGCACTGCCATGCCTGCCAGAGAGGCACTCCTGATTCGCTACTTGGCCGTCCGCCGTATCAGGAAGAGGCGGGGCGTGATTTCACGGTCGGGCCAGTACACGAGAGCCGCGGAACCGTCCTGGCTGATGACAGGCCGCGCGCACGTTCGCATCACCACGTGTGGATGGCCAGTATCGTCGGCGCTCCCGTCTTGCCGTCATACACCTTCGCCTGCAACACAATCTCGATGTTCTTCGTGTCGAGTTCGTGTCCTATCCGCTCGCGCACCATCTCCATATACCGCGCGCTGGTGGCGAACTGCGCCGCAACCTCGGTTCCGTTCCTGCCCAGGCCCGCAAGCACCACCACGTAGCTGTCCGTACTCGGAGCCCAGAATCGGGCCACGATCGCGTAATCATCCGCCGACGAATATGGCAGCGACCGGTCCCGCGACCACTCCGTCCCCGCCTGCTGCGTGTCAAAGATGCTCTCCCGCGGCTCGGACGAAAACTGATACCGCAACGGGCGTAGCATCCTCATCGTCCACTCATTGTTGTAGCCGCCCAGTAGAACCAGTGGTCGGTCACGCATCTGCGTGATCAGCGTAGACGCCGCCGGCTGAATCTCATAGGTCTTGTTCCCGCCGTCAATCACCTGGCTGATCCGCGGCAGCGACGACGCGATCTGCATCGACACAAACGGATAATCCGCGTTCTTGTCCGCCGTCCGCACGCCGGAGTATTCGTTCTGTTCGAAGACGCTGCCACCCACGCAAAACAGCGCGGTGCCTGTCTGGTGAATCAGTGGCTGCCAGAACGCGTCCACTGCCGTCGGATGATGGGACCATCGACTCCGCAGCGCGGGCCCGAAACCCAGCGCAGCGGCAACGACCAGCGCAGCCAATGCAACCCACCACCCGGACGACCGAAGCACACTCGGCCTCCGCAAGCCAGGCCGTGTGGCTGCTGCTGCCATCGGACTGCTTGAACCACCCGAGGCGAAGGGCTCTTCAGCGACCACCACCGCTGGCCACGACGGCTCCTCCGCTATGGCCGCAGAGCCTGCCAGTGTCGCAGTAAGCCCACCGCCAGGCTGCGAGCACGTGAACTCCGGCACGTAGGAACCCGTGGGCAGGTGAATCTGGATCGCGGCGTCGCGGCCTTCTCCGTGGTAGTACAGCAGCAGCCGTTTCCGAATCTCGCCGGCCGTGTACCGAACCACGGTGTCCAAACTGGTGTCATACGTCGCCGGACGGCCGAAGACCTCGATCCCCAGCGTGCGCTCTTTCAGGCTGCTCGCACGACCCACCAGCGTCGTCTCCACCACATAGCGGAGCAACGCGGGGTATCGCTTGCTGTTACAAAAATGCGGGCTTGAGAGCACGGCCTTCAGCTCGTCAAGAACGGCGTGGTTGTCGGCTTCCGTTTGAGGGTGCCAAACCTCCCGCGCTTCGGTTGAATAACTCATGGCCTGCGCGAAATCATAGAGTGGCTGGCAGCAAAGAGCAAGCCGTGTCAGCACAAACGCTGCGGCGTCACAAACGTTCGCACGGCGGTTTCAAACGGTGTCTACCTTGCCAGGCTCCGCGCGGCACGCCATGATGATGCGGTGCAGCTGCGGCTCTACGCAGGCATCTCTCAGGATGGTCCACCCATGATCCTTCAATCTGGATTCAGTCGGCTAGGCACCGCCTTGCTTGCAACACTGGCGGTCACAACGCACGCTCAATCGCTTCCCGAAAAGCCGTTGCCCAGCGCGGTCATCACCAGCGACGCGGGCAACTCCGACGCAGACCTCCTTCCCCCGGCCCGCCTCTCTCCTGCCATCAAGCCGCGCGCGATCAAGGCCGCGATGCGGCTCGTCGCCAACTGGCAGGTCGCCGCCTCCCGCGGCAGGTTCAACCAGGACTGGACGTACGCCCCGCTCTACCTTGGCCTGCTCGCGGCCAGCGACGCCACCGGCGACGCCTCCTACCGCAACATCGTCGAAGACCAGTCCGCCCGCTTCGCCTGGAAGCTCTGGGCCAACCGTGACCTGCACGCCGATGATGAAGCCATCGCTCAGGCGTACGAAGACCTCTACGACCGACGCCGCGAACCCGTTCGTATCGCCGACGCCAGGGCCACCTTTGATCGGCTGGCCGCGCTCCAGGACTCCCCCCGCAAAGACCTCTGGTGGTGGTGCGATGCTCTCTTCATGGCGCCCGCAGGGCTCGCGCGCATGTCCGCCATCACCGGCGACCGCAAGTACGTCCTTGCAATGGACCGCGAATGGACCTTGACCCAGGAACACCTCTACAACCCGCAGCAACGACTGTTCTATCGTGATGCCAGCTACTTCACAAAACGCGAAGCCAACGGAGAACCCGTCTACTGGACGCGCGGCAACGGGTGGGTGCTCGCCGGCACGGCCAATGTCCTGCAGGCGATGGCTCTCGACGATCCCTTGCGCCCCAAGTATCTGCGCCTCTTCCAGGACATGTCCCAGCGTATCGCCAGCCTCCAGCAGCCCGACGGCCTCTGGCGTCCCAGCCTGCTCGATCCCCAAAGCTACTCGCTGCCCGAGGTCTCCGGTTCCGCGTTCTTCGTCTACGCCCTGGCCTGGGGCGTCAATCACGGTGTCCTCGACAGGGCAATCTACGGCCCTGTCATCGAACGCGCCTGGGCCGCCATGTTGCTGCACGTCTATAGCGACGGACGCCTCGGCTGCATCCAGCCGATTGGTGCCGCACCCGGTGCCTTCACTCCAACCTCCAGCTACGTCTATGGAGTCGGCGGGTTTTTGCTCGCCGGCCGAGAGATGCTCCACTTTGCCTCTCCAAAGTAAGCACCTCTGCGGCCCAGGCTGACGACCGTCGCACCCCGCTACCCACCTCCGGCACGTTTGTCACAAAACCTACAGCCATTGCAAGCTGATGATTCCATGGGGCATCTTCCGCCTTCCCAGAAACAAACCGTGAGTTACTTGTGCGGCACGGCTTCGCGGACTGAGTGTGGCTGTGCTTCGAACATCTGCGTCAGCACGTCCACAGTCGTGGCCCAATCAGGTTCGCCCACCGACACCTGCAGGCAAGTCCCCGAACGCCAGGCCACAGAAACGGACACGCAGCGAACCCGCAACAGGAGATGCTCACCATGTCGAACCAGTCCGCCCTGAACGCTCGCCCGATATCTAGTTTGAACTCCGATTTTAATTGCTCGCCAGGCGCAACACACGCCTCTCCTGCCCGGACCCGCACCCTGAGCCAGCGCGTCCCCGGCGAGGCTCGGCTGGCCCGCCGGCCTCTGTACCGGCTCAGGCTCGCGGCCGGCAACGTCCTTCAGTCGCTGGCTCTCGTAACGCTTTTGATCGGCGGCCTCTTCTACCATGCCCTCGGCGGCACTGTGGCGTTCGCGCAAAACACAAATGCCACCATTCGTGGTCAGGTCCTCGATCCCTCCGGCGCACTCATCCCCGGAGCGTCGATCCTGGTAGTCAATCAAGAGACCGGCGTCGTCGTCTTCAAAGGGCAAGCCGACTCGGCCGGCACCTTCGTCGCTCCGCAGG
>JAJZFE010000221.1 GCA_021798655.1 Acidobacteriota bacterium
GTCGCGCACCCACAGGTTGCTGTCGCGGATGAACGCGCCGAGCTTGCCGTCGGGCGAGGCATTGGTCTCGGCCGCATGGCGACGGCCCTGCGCGGCATCATCACCCGCAGGCTTGTCGGCCGTGCACTTGCTCGCAGTCTCGTTGCAGCGGAACGTGCCATTGCGCGTGATCAGGGCAAAGCCGGTCGACTCCACGTAGTACCCGTTGATGCCCAGATGCGCCGCATCCACAGGCTTGCCCGAAGCCGCCGTCAACGCCGCGGCCAGCCTGGCGTTGTCGAACGCCACCGAGACTGTGCCCTTCGCCGGATCGGCGATGCGGTACACCGCGCCCTCGCTGCCTGGATCGCGATAGAACACGCGGCCATCGTTCAGATACTGCGGCCGCGCAATGGTGTGGTGCACCAGCCCGCCAACGTTGTAGGACATCCACCGTTCAGCCTGCGCGTAATCCTGCGCGGTATAGACCTTCTGGGCAAACGCGGACGTGGAAAGTACGGCGGCAACCGCCAGAGTGGTGGATAGGAATCGTTTGGACAGCATGCGCGCATTCTACCAATGCAGCAACACTTCCGGCCAAACGTCGTTTTGATCGTGCTAACGCTTGCGCTCGCGGTTCAGCCGCATCAGCTCCTGCATCAGGCGCAGCCGCATCGCATCGTCGCTGCGGCGCTCGGCCTCGCGGATCTGCTGCGTCACCTCGCTCAGCCGGCGATCGATGTAGCGCTCGGCGAGCGATTCCAGCGCTCCCTGCACCTTGCGCTGGAAGACGTCAGCCGACTCGTCGTGACTTGCTCCGGAGTGCAGCGCGCTGGCCAGCAGCGTGCGCGAGCCCTCGTCCGGCGCAGCGTCGAACGGGTTTTGCGGCGCAGGCGCGTTCACCAGCACCTCCATCAACGCGGCCGAAGGCAGCTCCGCAAACCACGACGGATTCGCCGCTAGCTGCTCTGCCGCGAGCGCCCGCGCGGAGTCCGCATCGGGCAGCACCAGCGCGCACAGCAGGATGCGCTCGACTTCGCTGACGGCAGAAGGCTGCGGCGCGCGCACGCTCTCCAGTCGCTGCGCTGCGGCCTGCTTCAGCTCCTGCCGCATCAGGCTGCTCTCGATGCCCAGCTTCTGCGCCGCGTTCTCCGCGAAGTCGTTGCGCGCAATCGGATTGGGCACGCGGCGAATGTGCGGCAGCAGCATGTTCAGCGCCTTCACCTTCGCCTCCGCCGTGCGCGCTGGGAACATCGTCCGCGCCCGTTCGATCAGGTAATCCGAGTAGCGCAGCGCACCGCGCACCGCTGTCGAATACTCCGCGATGCCGCGTTCCTTGATGTAACGGTCAGGATCGAGACCGCCTTCGAGCGTCACGACACGCACCTCGAAGCCCTCTTCCACCAGCAACGCGATGGTCTTCTCCGCCGCGGTCGCACCAGCTTGATCGGGATCGAAGTTCAGCACCACGCGCTTCGTGAACCGCGACAGCAGCCGCACCTGATGCTCCGTAAACGCCGTTCCGCTGGTCGCAATCACGTTGGCGATTCCGCCCATGAACACCGAGATGCAGTCCATCTGCCCTTCGACCAGCAGGGCAATGTCCAGCTCGCGCATCGGCTGCTTCGCCTTGTCCAGGTTGAACAGCACCTGGCCCTTCGTATACAGCGGCGTCTCCGGCGAGTTCATGTACTTTGGTCCGGCCTTCGCGTCCACATCGGCGGAGTCCAGCGCACGCGCAGTAAACGCGATTGGCTTGCCCTGCTCATTGTGGATGGGAAACGTGATGCGTTTGCGGAAGCGCGCGTACATCGCGCCAGGAGAGCCGTCCTCCTGCTCCTTCCAGCTGAACAGGCCGCTCGCGCGCAGCACCTCTTCGGAGAAGAACTTGCCCAGCCGATCACGCATATCGTTGAAGCTCTCCGGCGCATAGCCGATGCGGAACTTCTCGATCGTCTCTGCGCTCACGCTGCGGCTGCTCAGGTACTCGCGTGCGCGCGCGGATTCCGGCGAGCGCAGATTCTGCTGGAAGTATTGCGTTGCCGCCTCGTGCGCGTCGATCAACTGCTTGCGAAGCCCGGCGTTCTGCGCCTCCTGCGGCGAGCTGAACTCGCGCGCCGGCAGCGGAATCCCCATCTTCGTCGCCACCGCACGCACGGCCTCGGGAAAGCTGAGCGACTCCATCTTCATCACGAAGTTGAAGACATCGCCGTGCTCCTTGCAACCGAAGCAGTAGTAGCTCGCGTTCGCGGGATAGAGGTAGAACGAGCCGGACTTCTCCTTGTGGAACGGACACAGCGCCGACCAGTTTGCGCCGGACTTGCGCAGCTTCACGTAGTCGCCCACGATGCGGACGATGTCGGCCTGCTGCTTTACCTGTTGGGCGAAGTTGTCTGCCATGCTCGTCTTCCAGTGTAGGCTGTGTCGCCGCAGCGAAGAACTGTCGAATCCACCGGTACTCTTTACCAGAGTCATTTTTGCGGCTATAAGTTGGCGAAACGCAGCAACACCTGCGGACATTCTGTGTTCGTATCGCATGTACCCGGCTGGCCGGGGGATTCGCGGGGCCAGGAGCCGCCGGATCAAGGGAGACCCAAGATGATATTTCGTGACAAGATTCGCCGTTTGATGATCGCTTCCGCACTGGTGGTTCCAATGGCCGTGCTGCCCACCGCACAGGCCCATGCCGGCATATTCGTGGGTGTTTCGGTGAACATCGCGCCGCCGCCGCTGCCCATCTATGCGCAGCCGCCGTTGCCCGCGCCCGGCTACATGTGGACGCCCGGTTACTGGGCCTACGGCGACGCGGGCTACTACTGGGTTCCCGGCGTCTGGGTGCAGCCGCCCACCGTCGGTCTGCTCTGGACGCCCGGTTACTGGGGCTTCGCCGGCGGAGTCTACGGCTGGCACGGCGGCTACTGGGGTCCGCACGTCGGCTTCTACGGCGGTGTCAACTACGGCTTCGGCTTCGGAGGCGTCGGCTTCTGCGGCGGTGAGTGGCGCGGCGGTGCGTTCGCCTACAACAGCGCTGTGGCCAACTTCGGCGGTGTGCACGTCACCAACGTCTACAACAACACCACCATCGTGCGGCAGAACACCATCGTCAACAACACGCACGTCAGCTACAACGGCGGCGCAGGCATCAACCGCCAGCCGAGCCCGCAGGAGCAGCAGTGGGCCAGCGAGCGCCACGTACAGCCGACGGCCAACCAGATGCAGCACCAGAACTTCGCCGCGCAGGATCGCTCGCAACTAGCCAGCGTGAACCACGGTCGTCCGGGTACGGCAGCGGTAGCCAACAACGCCGCGTACCATCAGGTCGCGCAGCAGCACATGCAGGCGCAGCCCATCTCTGCCCAGGATCGCCAGGTCGGCAAAGCGTACAACCCGAACACACGGGAGGCGAACCAGAATCAGCGCATCGCCAACGGCCTGCGCTCAGGGCAGATGACCTCCGGCGAAGCGGCGCGGGCAGACGCGACCCAGTCACGGATCGACAGCCAGACGGCTGCAGACCG
The DNA here is from genome assembly GCA_021798655.1 of Acidobacteriota bacterium. Next base: position 3,498 of record JAJZFE010000221.1, read on the forward strand.
TGCGGCGAACGGCGGCAAGCTCACCGGGCAGGAGCGCAACCAGATCAACGGTGAGCAGAACGCAGCGAGCCGGCAGATCTACAACGAGAATCACAACGGCAGCACGGTCGCTCCGAACCAGGTGAACAACCGCGAGGCGAATCAGCAGGCTCGCACGGCGCAGGGACTTCGCAGCGGTCAGATGACCTCCGCCGAGGCCGGCCGCACGAACGCCAACCAGGCCTATGCCGACCGGACGGTGCATAACGAACGCACTGCCAACGGCGGCGCGCTGACTCAGCAGCAGCGCAATCAGGCCAACCGTCAGGAGAACCGGAACTCGCGGCAGATTTACAACGAAAGGCATAACGCCGCGCGGGTCCCGCCTCCGGGAAAGCGCCGCTAACTCAACCACAGAGCAGCACGCAAAGGCTGGCCGACGAGGCTGGCCTTTGCTGCATCTGGGTTGTGCTGCGACCGGTGTTGCTGCGGCTCGATACAATCGTTAAATGCTGACGACCGAAGCGCGTGCGAACCTGGCTGTAGTGCTGGTAGGTGCACGCAATCCAAGCAACATCGGCGCGGCCGCGCGTGCCATGCACGACTTCGGCTTCAGCGATCTGCGCGTCGTCAACGACTTCGCCGCACCCTTTGAAGCCGCTCAGATCGAAGACAGCAACGCAACGCCGCTGCACGCGAAGTCTGCCGTCGCAGCCAGCTCGGTGATGCAGCGCGCACGGCGGTTCGCTTCGCTCGCCGAAGCCATCGCCGACTGCCACCTCATCGTTGCGACCACCGCCATCGGCGACCGTGAGATCCTCCAGCCGGTCGAGCCCGTGCGACAGACCGCTCCACGCGTGAACAGCGCGCTCGGCAACGGACAGCGCGTGGCTCTGCTCTTCGGCTCGGAGAAGACCGGCCTCACCCGCGAGCAGCTGAGCCACTGCAGCCTGCTGACCACGATCCCGATGTACCAGCCCGAGGGCGAGCGCCACCTCTCCATGAACCTCGGGCAGTCCGTCGCGGTGTGCCTGTACGAACTCTCGCGCGACGGCTTTTCCGGCGCGCGCGATCTGCCTGTGCTGCATGAAGCTGCTGCAACCGCTGATGACCGCGAGCGCCTCACGCAGTTGCTGCTCGACGTGATGCACCGCACTGGATACGCGCGGCGCTTTCCGGCGAACGCCACCGAGCCGCTCATCCGCCAGCTCACCCAATCGCTCGGCACCAGCCATCGTGAGGCCATGAGCTGGATGGGTATCCTCCGCCAGATTCTGTGGCGCGAGCGTGAAGAGACGCAGGGCAAGCAGGAGTGAACCTTTGCCCTTGCGTCTCTGTTCTGCGTTGGCCACGCTCGGTCTACTTGATGGCAATGGTTGCGTCGGCAAGGTTGCTCGAGATCACCGCAAGCACAGCGCCTACCGCGTGGTCCGGGCTTGCCGTTTCGGCCACAACCTTGTCACCTTCCAGCATCTTCACGGCCGTTGCCTTGCCTGGTGCCAGCGTCAACTCCTGGTCGCCGGCCTTCACCGTCAGTGGCTGTTGGCCGTCGTTGCGCAGCGAGAGGCTGATCTTGTGCGGCTTGCCGAAGTACGCGTGCATCGGCGTATGCACTGCGACAGGTGCCGCGTAGACGGCGGCGGGCAGGCTCATGGTGGCGGCAAAGGTTACGACGGCGACGATCGAACGGATATTCATGATGCGACTCCTCTGGTTCAACAGGATGAAAGTGGCCCGGGCAGCTCTGCGATGGTCCAGAGGAGCTCGTTGCAGTAGGCAGTACGCGGGCTGCTTCGGATTGGTTCCATAGAATCGCAGCGACGTTCCCAGAAAAGTTTTTCACCGCGCACGCATCCACAAGCAGCCCCGCAGCGGCAGATAGAATGGAAGCTGTGGCCGATCTTCTCTCCAACATGAACCCACAGCAGCGCGAGGGCATCGTGTCGGTAGACGGTGCCGTGCTGCTGCTGGCCGGCGCGGGCAGCGGCAAGACGCGCGTCATCACGCACCGCATCGCCTACCTCATCGAGGAGCGCGGCGTCTCGCCGGACAACATCCTCGCCGTCACATTCACCAACAAGGCTGCGAAGGAGATGGGCGAGCGCGTGGAGAAGATCCTCGGCCACTCGACGCTGGCGCAGCCGACGATTGCAACGTTTCACAGCTTCTGCGTGCGCGTGCTGCGGCGCGATATCGAGGCTCTGCGCGTGGGCAATGCAGGACTGACGCGCAGCTTCGCCATCTACGACGAGACCGACCAGCAGGCCGTGGTGAAGACTGCACTCAAACGGCTCGGCATCGACGACAAGCAGCTCAAGCCGCGCGTGGCGCTCGGTCGCATCAGCTGGGCGAAGAACCACATGATCGACCCGCAGGAGTACTTCCTGGCCTCCACCAACCCGATGGAAGAGAAGATCGCCCACATCTTCGAGATCTATCGCAAGGAACTGGCGAAGGCGAACGCGCTGGACTTTGACGACCTGCTGCTGGAGACGGTGCGGTTGCTAAAGAGTTCCAGCGAGGTACGCGAGCGGTACAACCGCAAGTACAAATACCTGCTCATCGACGAGTATCAGGACACCAACCGGCCGCAGTATGAGCTGATGAAGCTGCTGGGCAAGCACGGCAATGTCTGCGTAGTCGGCGATGAAGACCAGTCCATCTACAGTTGGCGCGGCGCAGATATCAAGAACATTCTCGAGTTCGAGAAGGACTTCCCGAATGCGAAGACCATCCGGCTGGAGCAGAACTACCGCTCGACGCAGGTGATCCTGGAAGGCGCGTCCGCGGTCGTCGCGCAGAACGTACAGCGCAAGGGCAAGAACCTGTGGACCAGTCGCGAAGGCGGCAGCATGATCGGGTACTACGAAGCGCCCGACGGCGAGAACGAGGCCTTGTTCATCGCGGATCGCATCGCGCAATATCTTCGCGCCGCCGCGGCCGGCACGGACAACCCTGCGGAGACGCCGCGCTGCGCGGTGCTCTATCGCACCAACTCGCAGTCGCGCCTGGTGGAAGAGGCGTTGCGACGCTATCAGATTCAGTACCACATGGTCGGCGGCTTTAGCTTCTACGACCGCGCTGAGGTGAAGGACATGCTCAGCTACCTGAAGCTGGTACAGAACCCGCACGACTCGGTGGCGTTGGGCAGGGTGGTGAACTCGCCGCCGCGCGGCATCGGCAAGACGACGATGGAGACGCTGGAGCGTATCGCTCTAACGACGGGCATGAGCAGTTGGGACGCAATCGAGCGCGTGGGAGAAGAGAAGCTGCTGCCGGCGCGGGCGCTCACCGCGCTGGCGAACTTTCGCAAGCTCATCGAAGACGCACGCGCGATGCTGGGCGCAGAGTTTCTGGCCAAGCTGGAGGCCGATGTTGCACTGCCCAACGAGCCTGTTGCAGACGAGGATGTGAACTTCGACTTCGGCTTTGCGACCGAAGAGGAGACGCTGCCCCCTGCTGTGACGGGTAGCGACGACGCTGCGAACACAAGCTTCGATACAAGCTTCAACTTCGGTTTCGACTTCGGCCCGAGCGAAGAGATCAGCACGATTGCGGCAGAGAATGCGACGATAGCGGCTACGAGTGCGAGCGCGAATCCGTTCGCGCCGGTGGCGCTGAAGCGTTCGGCCAGTGATGAGATCCGCGAGCGTCTGCAGCGGGTGGCAGCGGAGAGCGTGGCGGAAGAGAAGCAGGAGCGGGCGGCATTCCGCAAGCCTGGCGATCCAGCCACACTGCCGGAGTTGATCAAGTTTCTCAACGACCGTTCGGGCTACATACGCGCGCTCGAAGATGAAGCCACGCCGGAGAGTTTCAGCCGCATCGAGAACCTGAAGGAACTCGCCAACGCTGCGCAGGACGCGACGAGCCGAGGCGAGACGCTCGCCGAGTTTCTCGATCACGCCGCGCTCGTCAGCGACGCGGACAGTTACTCTGCCGAGGCGCGCGTAACGCTGATGACGCTGCACGCGGCCAAGGGCCTGGAGTTTCCGCTGGTCTTCCTCGCCGGATTGGAAGAGGGCCTGTTCCCGCACTCGCGCACCCTGCAGGACCCCGAGCAGATGGAAGAGGAGCGCCGGCTCTGCTACGTCGGCATGACACGCGCGATGGACACTCTCGTCATGACGCGGGCACGCTATCGCCGTCGCTACGGCAGCGATTCGCCCGAGTCGTCGGTGCCCTCGCGATTTCTGGAGGAGGTGCCCTCGCGGCTGGTCGAAGACCTCTCCCCGAAGAGCTATGGCAGCGCCTACGCAACGCCGTATCCGCAGCGACGCGGCGGTGGAGACGACTACGGCGTTGAGCGGCATTACAGCTACGAAGACGAGAGCCAGGACACGGGCAGGTATAGCCGTCAGGAACCCGGTGGCGCGCGCAGCGGTGCAAAGAGCTATGCGGCACAGCGGTACGGCACTACTCCGCGGAGTGGCAGCGGGCCGCTGGACAACACGGCCGCGTTCTTCGGCAAAGGTGGTTCAGGCTTCAAAGGCCGCCCGCGCATGGAGGTTGCCTCGCCAACAGGGAAGACCGGCATGGGCAAGGGAATCCGCGTGCGCCACCCCAAGTATGGCGAAGGAACCATCTTCGCGCGCGAGGGAGACGGTGAAGATGCCAAGATTACAGTACAATTTATAGGTCACGGCATGAAAAAGCTGATCGAGAAGTTTGCACAGCTGGAACGGCTGTAAAAGCCACCGAGCTTTTGCGGTTCCACCGCGCCGGAGAGATTCAGTTCCAAGAAGAGAGACGAGAGACGTTATGGCAAACACGAAGGCAATTGCAGACAAGAGCGAGCGCAAGGCAGTCAAGCGCGCGGCACGTAAGAAGGCTGCCCCCAAGGCTCCCCGCACCGGCGCACGCGGCGAGAACAAGGCGAAGATCAAGAAGGCAGCGCGCGGCCAGTCCAAGCGCTAAACCTGGTTTCTGATGCACCAGCAAGGCGGCGAGCGGCTTCCATCGCGCTCGCCGCCTTGTCGTTGCGCGCGGCCGATTTGTGCTGCGGCGGTTTGCGGAATGGGAATCGCCGCTTACAATCAGGACACAACCGCGAGACAAACTCCTGACGACGAGGACCGAGCGCCCTGCCTTCCCCTAGCCAGCCCCGACAGATCTTCGCCACCAAGTCCATCGACAAGCTGATCTCCGATTCGGAGCGGCCTGAGCACGCGCTGAAGAAGACGCTCGGCCCGGTCTCGCTCACCGCGATGGGCGTGGGCATCGTCGTCGGCGCAGGCATCTTTACCGTCATCGGCACGGCCATCGGCGGCAACCCTGCGAAGGTCGCCGGCTGGACCGAGTCGCCGGTGGTCGATCTCCTCTTCGGTCTGTTGCACCACACCAGCGGAGCGGTCGCGGGGCGTCCTGGTGCGGGACCCGCGCTGGCTATCTCGCTGCTGCTGGTGGCGCTGGTCTGCGCGTTCACAGGGCTCTGCTACGCGGAGCTGGCCAGCATGATTCCCATCTCCGGCTCGGCGTACACCTACACCTACGCCACGCTCGGCGAACTGGTCGCATGGATCATCGGCTGGGATCTCATCCTCGAATACGCGTTCGCCAACATGAGCGTGAGCGTCGGCTTTGCCGCGCACATCGTCGATCTGCTGGACTGGCTCGGCATCCGCATGAATCCGAAGTGGCTCTCGCCGGCGTTTCTGCCGCTGGGCCTGCAGGACCTCGCGGGCAACGACATCTTCAAGGCCGGCTGGCATTCGGGGTTCGACTTTCCCGCCTTCTTCGTGGTCTTCTTCATCACGGTCGTTCTCGTCATGGGCATTCGCGAGTCCGCGCGCACCAACAACATCATGGTGTTGATCAAGATCTCGGCGATCCTCGCGTTCGTCCTCTTCGGCATCTCGTTCATCCATCCGGGCAACTACGTTCCGTTCTCCCCGAACGGCTTCTCGGGAATACTGGCAGGCGGCTCGATCATCTTCTTCACCTACATCGGCTTCGACGCCGTCTCCACGGCCAGCGAAGAGTGCAGGAACCCGCAGCGCGATGTGCCGATCGGCATCATCGCGACACTGGTCGTCTGCACGCTGCTGTACATGGCCGTGTCCCTGACGCTGACCGGGCTTGTGCCGTGGCGTTCGGTGGCGGGCGATGGCGCGCCGGTGGTGAATGCGCTCAAGCGCCTCTCGCTGGAGCCCGGCGCGCACCGCCTGCACTGGGTGCGGCTCTTTGTGCTCATCGGCGCCATCGTCGGCATGATCTCGTCGATCCTCGTCGGCCAGTATGGACAGGCGCGCATCTGGTTCGCCATGAGCCGCGACAAGCTGTTGCCGGATGCGTTCAGCAAGGTGCATCCGAAGTTTCGCACGCCTGCCTTCTCCACCATCGTCGCCGGCATCCTTGTGGCTATTCCTTCAGGCCTGTTCGACGTCGGCTCGCTCGCCGAGATGTCGAACATCGGCACACTGTTTGCCTTTGTGCTGGTGTCGATCGGCGTGCTGGTGCTGCGCGCCAAACAGCCGGAGCGACGCCGCGGCTTCCGGCTCTGGGGAGGCCCGCTGGTGCCGGTTCTCAGCATCGTCTTCTGTCTGCTGCTGATGGCTGGCCTGCCCGCCATCACCTGGGTGCGCTTCTTCGTGTGGCTCATCATCGGTTTGTTTGTGTACGTGCTGTATAGCCGCAAGCGTAGCGAGTTTTACCAGGGCTGATGGCATCCACCTTCCTCACTGCCGAGTGGCGCAAGCTCATCATGGCGCAGTATGCCGTGGAGCCGGATCTGCTGGCGGCCTCTCTGCCGCCCGGCGTGGAGCTGGACCTGTATCAAGAGCGCTGCTATGTCTCGCTGGTAGGGTTTTTGTTTGATCGCGTACGCGTCAAGCGCATCGCGTTTCCGTTCCACACGCAGTTTACCGAGGTCAACCTGCGCTTCTACGTCAAGCGCGCCATGCCCGACGGCACTGTGCGCCGCGGTGTCGTCTTCCTGAGCGAAATCGTTCCACTGCCTGCCATCACTCTTGTCGCCCGAGGTCTGTATGGCGAGCCATACCGCACGGCCCCTGCGAAGAGGCTCTGGCGCGAGAACGCCGGCGAGCTGGACATCAGCTACTCGTGGAAGGTGCCCGGCGCGCGCCGCAGCCGCTGGCAGTTCGTGGCCGTGCAGGCCGCCCCGCAGCCGCAGCCCATCGCTCCCGGAAGCATGGAAGAGTTCATCACCGAGCACTACTGGGGGTACACACAGCGCGGCGGGCTCATTCGTCGCGGCGAGGGCGTCACGGGCGAGTACGGCGTCGAGCATCCCCGCTGGCAGTGCTATCCGGTGCGCGCCGCGCAGGTCTCTGCAGACTTCGGCGCGCTCTACGGCAGGCTCTTCGCGCCTCTCTCTGTACGCGAGCCCGACCACGTGCTGCTGGCCGAAGGCTCCGCGGTGAGCGTCCGCGCCGGGCAGTCCTTTCGCGCCTGAGCGACTACACTGGAACGATGGCACGCAAGACCAACACCGAGACCATCGACGCCGAAGCCTGGCTGCGCTGGCTGCCCAAAGCCGAGCTGCATCTGCATCTCGAAGGGTCCATCACCCCCGAGACCCTCGTCGAGCTATCCCGCCACAACGACGCCGAGCCGCTCACGCTTGAGGCCGCGCGGCAGGTCTACACCTACACCGATTTCCCCAGCTTTCTCATGAGCTTCAAGGCCGTCACCGAGCGCCTCCACTCGCCCGACGACTACGAGACCATCACCTACAACATGCTGCGCGACCTCGCCGTGCAGGGCGTCCGCCACGCCGAGGTCTACATCTCCGTCGGCATCCTCTACCGCTTTGCGCGGCTCGATGTGGATGCTGTCATTGCTGCCATCGAGCGTGGCCGCGTCCGTGGCGCGCTGGAGTTTGGCATCTCGCTGCTCTGGATCATCGACGCCGTCCGCCACTTCGGCCTTGACGAGTGCGCGCGCGTCTTCCGCAAGGCCGCCGAACTGCGGCAGAAGTATCCCAGCATCGTCGGCATCGGCATCGGGGGCGATGAGGCGCGCGGGCCCGCGCAGGACTTCCGCGACCTCTACGCCGAGGCGAAAGAGGCCGGGCTGCGCCTCACCTGCCACGCCGGCGAATCCACCGGCCCGCAGAGCATCTGGGCCGCAGTGAACATCGGCTCCGAACGCATCGGCCACGCGCTCACGGCCGCGCAGGACGACGACCTCCTCGGCGTGCTCGCCGAACGTCAGATCCCCCTGGAGCTCAACGTCACCAGCAACCTCCGCACCGGCTGCTGCGTCGCCCTCGCCGAGCATCCCGTGCGTCGCTACTTTGAAGAGGGCCTCATGGTCACGCTCAACTCCGATGACCCGCCCTTCTTCGGTGCCAATCTGCTCGACGAGTACCTCCTCGTCCATCGCGAGTTTGAGCTTTCGCTGGAGCAGATGCGTGAGCTCGCGGCCAACTCCGTTGAGGCCAGCTTCCTCGCCCCCGAGCGCAAGCTCGCTCTGCTCCGCGACGTCGAACGCTACGGCTTCTAGGCCAACGGAAGAGCCTTTATCGTCCCGGCGGCGCGGGCACCATCACCGCGTCCGGGTCCACCTTCGGAATCCCGAAGTGCCCCGACAGGTGCACCAGGTCCAGCGGACGCAGCGAGCCGGTTACATCGATCAGCGCCATCTGCCGCGGCGTCCGCACCAGCACCACCACGCTGTCAATCTGCATCCCGTTATTGTGCAGCCACAGATCCGCCAGCGTGCCGTGCGGCATCGCGTTGTCGCGCGCGTCCACGTGCTGCTCCACCAGGTGTTTGTACCCGGCTGCGGAGTACGCGGCGTTCAACGCGGCCAGCGTCTCCGGCACATAGAACGCCGGCTCGGCATAGCGGTAGTTCTCAAACGTGATGCTGTTCAGCGCGTGGGAGTCCAGGCCCAGCAGGCCGTCGGCGGACTGCAGCATGTCGCGGTCGAATGTGAAGGCGGTGTGCGTGCTCTGCTGCGAGACCAAAGACTGCAGCATCTCCTGCACACCGGGCACCTGTTGGGCGGTGGCAGGCAGTGCGAACGCGAGAAGGGCGCAGGTACGTGTGAACTTCATCGGAAGACCTCGCTACAAATACAGACGAGGTCTTCCGGCGAAAGTTGCGGTCGCCCCTACTGCGGAGGCTTCGGCGCGAAGTAGCCCTTCTTGGCACGCACGCTGTAGCGCGGGTCCAGCGACTGCAGGTAGATCGTGCGGAAGCTCCCGTCCTGCTTGAAGTTCGAAGGAATGTACACCAGCGAGTACTGGCTCCGCAGCTCCACCTCGATATTGTGGAACCCGATCGCCACGTCGTCGATCCGTGTCGGGAAGAACGCCTGCCCGCCGGTCGCGTCGGCAATCTGCTGCAGCACATCATCGCCCTTGTCCTTGCTGGGGCTGGTGTTCGTGCTGATCGTGTACACGATCGTCTCCGCGCGCTGGCACATCTTGATGGCGTCCGTCTCCGTCGCCCGCGAGTAGTCGTCGTCGCCGTCCGAGACCAGCACCAGCGCCTTGCGCACGGAGATGTCCTGGCGCAGCGTCAGCATCTGGTCGCGGCACGTCTTGTACAGCGAATCGAACAGCGCCGTGCCACCGCCCGGCCGCAGCCGCCGGATGCCGGTATCCAGCAGGTCGATGCGATTCGTGAAGTCCTGGCTCACGTCGGTCTGCACGTCGAAGCCCTCCACAAACGCGCGGTCGGCGGGGTGCAGCACCTGCAGCAGAAAGTCCGTCGCCGCCTGCTGCTCAAACTGGAAGCGCTGCCGGATCGAGCTGGACGTGTCCATCATGATGCCCACGCGCAGCGGCAGATTCGTCTGCTGCTTGAACTGCACCACGCGCTCGGGCGGACGTCCGTCATCCAGCAGGCCGAAGTTCTGCTGCTGCAGCCCAGTCACAAACGCGCCGTGCTTGTCCGTCACCGTGAAGATCAGATCGACCTCGCGCGAGTAGACGGTGAGGCCCGGCACGGATGCGGCCTGGTCGCCTTGTGCCGTCTGGTTGGTCGCGGGTTGCAGGGCGGGTAGCGTGGTCGGCGCGGAGGCGGCTGTCTGCCCCAGGGCCACGGAGGCGGTGAGCGTGCTGAGGAGGGCTGTTGCAGCCCACCGCACAGTGGTGCGAATCGTCATCCCCACATGGTATCAAGTCAACGGCACGATCGGCTCGCGTCGCCCGCTTTAGTGAACCGCCGATCCAGTCTGGTGCAGCCCGCGAAGCCCCTGCTCTGCTTGTCATTCCCGAAGGGAATCTGCGTTTTGCTCATCGCGACGAGACTGAATCAGAGCCTCCTCAGTGGTGCTCCTGCGTTGCGCTGTGGGTGTTGATGTGGAACGGCACGTACAACGGGCAGTAACGCATCGACGCAGTCACATACAGCACCGCCGCTGGTGCCATCAGCCACCACGCATACCCCTGCAACCCCACCGCGAGAATCAGCAGAACGCTGGCAACACCTGCGCGGACCACCTGATCGGTCTCACCTATGTTTGTCATAAGGCACCTCCGTCACAACCTGCTACCAGTCTGCGGCGGGGTGCGCTTCGTGTGCAGTGACGGGTGTCACAGGCCGCGCAGTCGGTCTGCAAAGGCCGTCAGCTCCACCGGCAAGGGCGCACGCAGCTCCAGCGGCTGCCGCGTCCGTGGGTGGTCCAGGTCCAGCTCCGCCGCGTGCAGAAAGTTGCGCTCCAGTTCCAGCGGCACCAGCGGCGGCGTTCGCAGCGTCGCCGACTTCAGCGGCAGAATATTGTGCGGCGCGCCATACAGGTAGTCGCCCACCACCGGATGCCCCAGCGCCGCCATGTGCACGCGGATCTGGTGCGTCCGGCCTGTCTCGATGTGCACCTCCACCAGCGTGAACGGGCCGTACGGCGTCTCCAGCCGCTCCAGCACGCGCCAGTTGGACACCGCCGTCCGCCCTCCCGCGCGTTTGGTCGTCATCCGCGTGCGCCGCACCAGGTCGCGCGCAATCGCCAGCCGCACCGTGCCTTCGTCCTCGGCCATGTGGCCGTGCACCAGCGCCACATACACCTTGCGCAGCGCGCGCGATGAAAACATCTCGCTGAGCTTGCGGTGCGTCGAGTCGTTCTTGGCCACCACGATCAACCCGCTCGTCTGCTTGTCCAGCCGGTGCACAATGCCCGGTCGCAGCCCGCCGCCCACGCTCGACAGCTGTCCGCCCTTCTGCTCCAGGTGGAACAGCAGCGCGTTCACCAGCGTGCCCCGGTTGTGCTCGTTGCTGCCACTGCCCGCGTGCACCATCATCCCCGCCGGCTTGTCGATCACGGCCAGGTCATCGTCCTCATACACGATCGTCAGCGGAATGTCCTCCGCCGTCGCGTTGATCGGCGCCGGCCGCGGGTCGCCGTCAATCTCGATGATCTCGCCACCCTTCAGCTTCGCGCTACCCTTGGCCGCCTTGCCGTCCACCGTCACCTGTGCGCTCTCGATCAGCAGCGTTACGCGCGCCCGGCTGATGTCCGGCAGCGCCTTCGCCAGGTACGCATCCAGCCTCATGCCCACTGCGGCTGCATCTGCGGTCAGCGTCCGCACGCCCTCTTCATCCGCGTCCAGGTCTTCGAGCACCGTCACCTCTGGCCGCTCCACCTCGGCCAGGTGCGCATACGGATTGCCGTAGCGCGGCGCATCGTGCGTCTCGGCAGCCACCTTCGACCCCGTCGCGCCCTTCGTCGTGAACCAGTTGTTCGTGGCCACGCGCTCTTCCATCGTCAGCTCGCGCTCCATAAAGTCGGCGGTGTGCAGCAGCGGCTCATCCGGCGTCTCCAGCGGCTGATCGAAGTTGTCCGCCTCCGCCGCCTTGCGCGCGGCTTCTTTTTCCTGCGCGAGTGTGCGTTGCGCGCGGTACTCGCTCTTCACAGAGCGGCGGCGCTGGCCTTTGGGGAGCATGTTCTTCGAGGGCATCAGACGTGCTCCTGGGTAATAGTTGTAGAGATCGGTTGTGGCGTGGCCATCAGCAGAAACCGCGCGCGCAGGCCAAAGCCCAGCGCCATGCCGCCCAGTGCCACGTACTGGCCGGGGTCCAGCAGCGCGTGCCCGCCCACGGCAGCAGGCTCCGCCAGCATGTCCAGCAGAAAAAATGCGATGCCGCCAAACAGCAGCGCCCGTGCGGCGATCAGCCCCGCTCCCGGCCGCTGTTGCAGCAGTCGCAGCGACGTCACACAGAAAAACACCGCCGCCATCAGCAGGTAAAGCTGCACAGGCTGCACGCGCCCCAGCGTCGCGTTGCGCGCCGAGACCACACCCCACGGCAGTGTCGTTGGCATGCCCGCATCCGTGCCTTCGGCGAAGTGCCCCAGCGCCAGGAACGCCCCCAGCAGCGCCGCCGGCGCCGTCCACGCATCCAGCGTCGTCAGCAGCGGCAGCCTCTGTCGGCGAAGCTGCACCAGCGTCGCCACCGCCGTCAGCCCCATGCCCGCATACGTCAGCGACGGCAGGCTCAGCACCAGCAGCGGATAGTGCAGGAACGCCGCAGGGTCCTGCACCACCAGCAGCGCGCGAGAGACCACAAACGCCGCCGTCATCACGAACATGCCTGCGTCCCATAGCTTCTGCTCCGGCAGCCCGGCCAACCGCGCCGTGTACTGGCTCAGCCATATCGCCGCAATCACTCCCGCCGCCGCGATAAATCCATACACCGACACGCGCACATGCCCCACGCGCACAATGCCAGGCATCGTCGCAGTCAGCAGTGTGTTTCGCGTCTGTTGCAGTGTAAGGAGCATCCCACCTATCAGGATACGCGTGTCAGCAATACGCGTGTCAGCAATACGCGTGTCAGCAATACGCGTGTCAGCAATACGCGTGTGCGCCGCGCGCACCCATCGCGCGGGCAGAAAGAAAACCGACCCGCTGGGCCGTGGTGCGAGGCGCAGGTGAACCCGCTAATAAGCGGTGGGCCCTAGCCGTGGCTCTTTAGGCTTTCCGAACTGGCGGACATAGCACACCGAGCCATTTATACGAGCCAGGACCCTGTTCAAAGAGTATTGGTTCAACCTGCGTTGTTCGCCCCACCTGCTTTGCAGGCCGGTCGTCTGCATTGGATGCTATCGGGAAGCCGCCGCCAGCGCAACTGCACCGCCGCTGCGCCTTCTATGCCGTCAAACTCAGCCCGCCCGCCGCACGTCCAGCACCTCGTCCAGCATTGTCATCAGCGAGCCTGTGCGCGACTGCACCGCCGCATGGACCGACGACGTCGCATGGTTCATCGTCGCGGCCAGCTGGTCATGCCGCGCCTGCGTGCTCAGCATCTCGTCCGCAATGTTCAGTGCCGCCAGCACCGCCACCCGTAGCGAATCCACCGTCGCACCATGCGCCGAGATCGCCCGCATCCGCGCATCCACAATCCCCGCCAGCCGCTGAATATACGCCGCATCGGTGCCGCTCAACTGGTACACCTGGTCGTAGATCTCCACCACCACCGCACCTGCATCGCGCGCCGCCAACTCCGCACGGGAACGCTCTGCCGCTGTCATCGGCGCGGGTGTCTCGGATTGTTGCCGTGTTGCCAAGTTCGCTCCTGCCTTCTGTTGCCTTGCTACTGCCGCTCTGCTCTCTTGGATGCGTTCCAACCCGTCCGGTTAGCCGCCTCTCTTCGTAACTCTCCAGGCTCTACAGCAGCTCCTCTACAGCAGCTCATCGAGCGACGACAGCATCTTCTCCACGCGCAGCCGTGTCGCGTCGCGTTCGCGCTGCAGGCCCTCCAGCTCTTCCTGGTTGTGCGTGCTGCTGGCTGCAATCTGCTCGCGCAACGCCGCAATCTGCGTGTCTTTCGCGGCCACCGTCGCCGTCAACTCGTCCACCTTCGCATGGGCCTCTGCCGTGCGAGCCTCGGCGGCTGCGGCCTCGGCCCTGGCCGCGTGAGCCTCGGCCTCAAACGCAGCGCGCGACGCACGCTCCATCTTGATCAGCTCCACCGTCTGCAGAACCCTCTGCTCCAGCGCCTGAAACTCATCGAGGTTAACGGTCGGGCTTATCGCGGTAGCGGACATCGGTGCGGCTCCTGAGGGGGGAAAGGGGTTGCAAGGCAAAG
>JAJZFE010000119.1 GCA_021798655.1 Acidobacteriota bacterium
AGCGAACTCGCCCGCTCCAACATCGCCCGCCCCTTCATCGCCTTCAAGATGGAGCGCCCCTCCGGCAAAAACGTCCTCGAATTCGAGCACGTCAACAAGTCCTACACCCAGAAAGATGGCAAGGTCGAGCACGTCATCAACAACTTCTCCGCCGCTGTCAGCCGTGGCGACAAGGTCATCCTCATGGGCCGCAACGGCCAGGGGAAGACCACCCTCCTCAAGGCTCTCCTCGCCAACGGCCCCGGCATCGAAGAGAAGGACGTCTCCATCGACTCCGGCTCCGTCAAATGGGGCCACGAAGTCTCCATCGGCTACTTCGCCCAGGACCACAAAGGCTCCATCCAGCTAGGCATGACCGCCTCCGACTGGCTCCACCAGTTCGACCCTCAGGCCACCAAGGAAGACATCCGCGGCATCCTCGGACAAATGCTCTTCAAGGGCGAAGAAGGCCTCAAGAAGACCGACGCCCTCTCCGGTGGAGAAGCCGCCCGCCTGCTCTTCTGCAAGATTATGCTCCAGAAGCCCAACGTCCTCGTCCTCGACGAACCCACCAACCACCTGGACCTCGAAAGCATCAACGCCCTCAACCAGGCCATCCAGAAGTACGAAGGCACCGTCTTCCTCGTCACCCACGACCAGGACCTCATCGAAGAAGCCGGCACCCGCATCTGGCACTTCGAAGGCGGCCCCACCGACTTCCACATCACCGACCACAAGGGCCCCTACGAGGAATACCAGCAACAACTTGCCATCGCCGCAAAGTAGCCCCCACCCTCTTGCCCTCGCGGAGCGACAGCCCATCGTCGCTCCGCAGAGGCCAGCTCCTCCCCAACGCGCTCCGCATCCCTCCAAAAAGTGCAATACTGATCACCACCAGAGAGGGCCTCATGCCGACTACCGACCCCATCCAGTCCCGCGGTAAAAACGTCCTCGGCCAGCCGCTCGACACCTGCGGCTGCGACCCCATGACCGGCTTCTACCGCACCGGTTGCTGCGAGACCGGCCCCGACGACCTCGGCGTCCACACCATCTGCTGCATCGTCGACGCCCCCTTCCTCGCCGCCTCCAGAGCCCTCGGCAACGATCTCTCCACCCCCATGCCCCAATTCGGCTTCCCCGGCCTCAAGCCCGGCGACCGCTGGTGCGTCTGTGCCGCCCGCTGGCTTCAGGTCCAGCAGGCAGGTGCAGCCTGCCCCGTCGTCCTCGAAGCCACCCACGAAAACACCCTCCGCATCGTCCCCTTCGACCTCCTCATTCAGTTCGCAGTAATCCCGTCGCAGCTCCACTAATGCCTGCCCCTCGCTTGGCGTCCTCGCGGTAATCCCCTCGCAGCTCCACTAATGCTGCCCCTCGCTTGGCGTCCTCGCTGTAATCCCGTCCCAGCTCCACTAACGTCAGCTATCCGCAAAGTCGCCAGCTAAATTCACATCCCATCCAAATCCATCCGCGGATTTGCCTTGACATCCCTGCGCCGCTCTTAGACCCTAGAACTAACTACTTAAATTCAATTTCTGGCTTCACCCAACGTGTACCCCTCCCAGTCTGAGGCAGGTCGCGCCGACTCCAAACCAAGCCAGTCATTCACCACACCCCGATCTCTGATCCCCGGTGTCTTTACAAGGAGCGCTCTACCCTTATGAATTCCAAACAAATCACTCATCGGTTGGTCACCTTCGCAGCCGCGGCTCTTCTGCTTTGCGCCGCCACCCTGCCCGCCTCCGCCCAGTCCGCCGCCGTCGGCAACATCAACGGTGCCGTCACCGACACCACCGGAGCAGCTGTCCCCAACGCCACCGTCATCGTGACCAACACCGATACCGGTGCCACCCGCACCCTCACTACCAACTCCGACGGCCTCTACACCGCCAGCTTCCTCCAGTCCGGCCACTACGAAGTCATCCTCGGCGGCGGCGCCTTCAGCAAGATCGACCGCAAAAACCTCGTCCTCACCGTCGGTGAAACCCTCACCGTCAACGCCGCTCTCTCCGCCGCCTCCGTTACCACCGACGTCGTCGTCACCACCGAGGCCCCGCTGCTCGACACCCAGAAGACCGAGAACTCCCAGACCGTCTCCCAAAGCTACATCAGCGATCTCCCGGTCAACGGACGCCGCTGGGACAACTTCGTCCTCCTCACCCCCAACGTCGCCCCCGACGGCACCACCGGACTCGTCAGCTACCGCGGCATCTCCGGCCTCTACAACTCCAACCTCGTCGACGGCGTCAGCAACCAGCAGGCCCTCTTCGCCGAGGCCCGTGGCCGCTCCAACGGTGCCCCCTACGTCTTCTCCCCCGACTCCATCAAGGAGTTCCAGTCCTCCGTCTCCGGCTACTCCGCCGAGTTCGGTGGCTCCGCCGGCGGTCAGGTCAACGCCATCACCAAGTCCGGCACCAACCAACTCCACGGAGACCTCTTCTACTATCTCCGCTATCCCTCCCTCAACGCCCTCGATCCCTTCAGCAAGTGGTCGGCTCTCCACAACGGTGGCCCCGCCGTCCTCCTCACCCAGACCGTCCACCAGCAGCAGCAGTTCGGTGGCTCCGTCGGCGGCCCCATCATCAAGGACAAGCTCTTCGGCTTCTTCACCTACGACGGTTTCCGTAAGGTGAACCCCATCCTCTACACCTCCTCCACCCCGGCCGCCACCCTGCTCGGCTTCGCCAACTCCGCTGCCACCTGCCCCTCCCCCCTCAGCGCCAGCCAGTGCACCGCCGCCGCCCAGTTCCTCATCTCCGAGACCAACGGAACCTACGGACGCAACATCAAGCAGGACATCTTCTTCCCCAAGCTGGACTACCAGCTCAACGGCAACAACCACCTCTCCGCCAGCTTCCTCTGGCAGAACTTCCACCAGCCCAACGGCGCCAACTCCGCCATCGTCGTCACCAATGGAGGCATCCAGAACAACGGCGGCTCCGACTACCACGAGCGCTTCTTCGTCGCCGGCCTGGAGAGCGTCCTCAACTCCCGCACTGCCAACCAGCTCCGCTTCCAGTGGTCCCGCGACCTCGAAACCAACACCAGCAACGGCCCCGGACCTGGTGTCACCGTCGGCTCCGGCGTCATCGGCAGCTACGGCGAAACCACCTTCCTCCCCCGCCTCGCTGAACCCGATGAGCACCGCATCCAGATCTACAACGTCATCTCCCAGACCCGCGGCCAGCACAACATCAAGGCCGGTGTCGATCTCAACTTCATCCACGAGATCATGATCAACCTCTTCCAGGGCAACGGAAACTACTCCTACGCCGGTAACGCCTCCACCTCCTTCGCCAACTGGGTCCAGGACGTCTACGGCGTCAACGGTGGAGCCCACTACACCAGCTTCACCCAGGTCGTCGACCCCATCACCAAAACCGGTCGCGACGACTTCTGGAACAAGAACCTCTCCACCTTCCTCGAAGACGATTGGAAGGCCACCTCCACCCTCACCATCAACGCCGGCATCCGTTGGGACCTCCAACTCGTCCCCCAGCCGCCCCGCCCCTTCCTCAACAGCGCCAACGGTGCACCCAGCCCTCTCGGTGCCGCCGTCACCTCCGTTATCAATACCAACTACAAGATGATCCAGCCCCGCGTCGGCTTCGCCTGGAACCCGCTGCCCAACACCGTCCTCCGCGGCGGCTACGGCATGTTCTACGGACTCATCCCGCTCAGCGCCTACTACAATGTCCGTGTTGAAAACGGCGTCTTCCAGCAGCAGTACAACCTCACCGCTGGCAAGCCCGGTGCACCCACCAACCTCAACGTCCTCTTCACGCCGCCCGGGCCCGCGCTCGCCGCTCCCTTCTCCGGCGCCCTCACCCCCCAGGCCATCGGAGTCCCCGCAGGGCAGCCCCTCAGCCCCCACGGCCTCGATCCCCACTACACCCAGCCCTACACCCACTCCGTCGATCTCGCCATCGAGCAGGTGCTCCCCGCCAACACTACCCTCCGCATCGGCTGGGTAGCCACCCGCGGCCTGCGCCTCCCCTACGCCATCGACCTCAACCAGCCCGCCTACACCGGAGCCACCCGCACCTACGACGTCGTCGATAAGTCCGGCGTCACCACCTCCACCGTCACCGTGCCCTTCTACCCCTCCGGCCTGCCTAAGCCCTCGCCCAACGATGGCAACTTCCAGGTCTCCTACAGCGGCCTCAACACCTGGTACAACGCCATGGCCGTCACTCTCAACAAGCAGATGAGCCACGGCCTCGAGGCTCTCATCAACTACACCTGGGCCCACGCCACCGACGCCGGACAGACCGCCGGCGGTGGCTCCGGCGCCAACGGCTCCGGCGGTGCCTTCTTCGGTACCGACGTCCTGCTCGATCCCTTCAACCCCAAGGAGATCTACACCAACCCTGCCATCAACATGAGCCGGGAGCAGGGCCGCTCCGACCTCGACATGCGCGGACGCTTCG
>JAJZFE010000441.1 GCA_021798655.1 Acidobacteriota bacterium
GTTCAAGATTGGAATTGGGCCGTCGAGTTCGCACACGGTGGGACCGATGCGGGCGGCGCTGCGGTTTGTGCGGGAGATGAGCGCGCGAGGAGAGTTTGGTGCGGCGATTACGGTGGATCTGTATGGGTCGCTGGCGCTGACAGGGATTGGGCACGCGACGGATCGAGCGGTGATGATGGGGCTGCTGGAGGAGTCTCCTGACACAGTGGACCTCAATACGATAGGGGGGCGGATTGAGCTGCTGAGGGCAACAGGGATGTTGAAGCTGCTGGGGGAACAGGCGGTGCGATTCGATCCGGCGATAGATTTACGGTTTCGACGCGATCAGATGTATCCGGATGCGGGCGTGGCGACGCATCCGAATGGGATGCGGTTTACTTTGCTGGATGCGAGTGGGAAGGTTTTGTTGGAGCAGGTGTACTACTCGGTGGGCGGCGGATTTATTTTGTCGGCGGAAGAGTTTGCGTCTGCGGATGGTGGAGCGAAGAAGCGCGATGTGCCGTATGCGTTTTCGAGTGCGGATGAGTTGCTGTGCGTCGGCGAGAAGCATGGGATGACGATTGCCGAGATGGTGTTGGCAAATGAGGTCGCGTTGCTGGCGGACCCGACGATTGTGCGCAGGATCGACAGGATTGTGTCGCCGCTGCGGCCGGGGAACAAGACGACGCAGAGAGAGGAGTCGCTGGTGGGGGAGGCTCGGGTGAAGGCCGCGATCTTTACGCTGTGGCAGGCGATGTCGGATTGTATTGAGCGCGGGATTGCGACCGAGGGAACGCTGCCGGGTGGGTTGAATGTGCGGCGGCGTGCTCCGGGGCTGGCGCGGCGATTGGCGGCGATGGAGGAGGCGGGAAAGATGAGAGATCCGCTTGCGCCGCTGGACAGCGTGACGCTGGTGGCGATGGCGGTGAATGAAGAGAATGCTGCGGGCGGGAGAGTGGTGACGGCTCCGACGAATGGTGCGGCGGGAGTGATTCCGGCGATCGCGTATTACTACGTCCATCATGCTGCAAGTGAGGTGAGTGACGAGGAGAGAGAAGCCGGACTGCTGCGGTATTTTTTGACGGCGGCGGCGATTGGGATTCTGTACAAAGAGAATGCGAGCATCTCAGGCGCGGAGGTGGGATGCCAGGGTGAGGTGGGGGTGGCGTGCTCGATGGCTGCGGGTGGTTTGGTTGCGGCGCTGGGCGGCGACAATGCGGCGGTGGAATCCGCAGCGGAGATTGCGATGGAACACAATCTGGGGATGACGTGTGATCCGATTGGCGGGTTGGTGCAGATTCCTTGCATCGAGAGGAATGGGATGGGCGCGGTGAAGGCCGTGAATGCGGCGCGGCTGGCGATGAATGACCAGGGCGTGCATAAGGTGTCGCTGGACCAGGTGATTGAGACGATGTACCGGACGGGGATGGATATGCAGTCGCGTTATAAGGAGACGAGCCTGGCGGGGTTGGCGCTGAATATTATTGAGTGCTGAGGCGACCGACGTCGATCCAGCAGGTGGTTGGGATGGTGATTGTGCCGTCGACGGCATAGGTTTGGAAGTGATCGCGCAAGTGCTGGCTGAAGGTGGAGAAGCGCGGGTCGTGTGGTTGAGGAACGACAGACAGAGACATTGTTTGACCGAGGAAGGCTTCCCATGTCAGCTTTTGTTCGAGCGGGATCTGTTCACTGTGGCGGTTGGCGAGGAAGATGCCGTCGAGGTTGTCGTGGACGCGATAGCCAGCGCGGACGTAGGTATAGTCGGTGCTTTCGCTGGTGAGCAGAGCTTCGAAGTCTCGGTACTGCGGGCTGTCGTCTTTGGCGCGGCCAAGAGAGACGAGGACGAGCCAGCCTGCGGGTTGGAGAATGCGGCGGAACTCAGAGAGTGCGCGCGGGACATCGAACCAGTGGAACGCGCGGCCGGCCGAGACGATGGCGATGGAGTGGTCGGGGAGACCTGTGGCTTCGGCGGTGCCGTTGCGGATTTCAAGCAGCGGCCATTGACTCAAGAGTTCTTCACAGGAAGTACGCATTTCTTTGTTGGGTTCGATTGCGATGACGGGGTTGCCGTTGGAGAGAAAGACTTCGGAGAGCATGCCGGTTCCTGCACCGATGTCCGCGATGTTCTCATGCGGTTGCAGGTTGCACCAGCGTTTGAGACGATCGAGAACGATTGTGGTGGGATAGCGGAGGCGGAAGCGATTGTAGGTTTCGACGCGTCCCGTAAATCGCTCGATGCTGTTCATGACTCCATGATAGAGAAGAAGCGTGAGAGTTGAACGGCTGCTTGATATAGTGAGCGAATGACTTCCGTTGAATTGCAGAACACGGGTGAGCGAACGCATGACCGGCGTCTGCTGGAGTATGCGCTGCTTAGTTTGTTGCTGGCGAATGTAGTGCAATGGGCGGTTTGCCGGGCGCTGCACCTGGGGAATCCGGGGAGCATGATTCCGGATTTGAAGGCATTTTTTCATGTGCGGCAGTGGACGGATTCGTGGCTGCCGATGATGAAGTCGCTGGATTATTTCAAGGCGCATCCGACGCTGCCGATCTATGACGCGAAGCTGTATGACACGCTGATCTACTCGCTGGCGAGCGAGTTGCCGCTGGTGGCGATGCGGAAGATGGGGATGAGCGATACGGCGATGCTGCGGGTGCTGGCGATTGGATCGTGGCTGGCGGTGTGGGGCGTTGCGGCGGTGTCGATTGCGATGGGGCGGTGGTTGCTGCGACGGCGTGGAGAGAGGTTGACGTGGCCGGCTGCGCTGGCGGTGGTGCTGGCGACGCTGGGATGCTATCCGCTGATCAAGGGGTACTCGCTTGGAAATGCGCAGACGTTTCTGTCGTTTGGGTTTGCGGTGCTGCTGCTGCTGTGGACGACGGGGCGCGAGCGTTGGGCGGGTGCAGTGGCGGCATTGATGACGGCGGTGAAGCCGCAGTTTATTTTGCTGCTGGTGTGGATGCTGGTGCGGAAGCGGTGGGGCGCGGTGTGGGCCTTCGTGGCTTGCGGGGTGGTGCTGATCGCGGCGTCGGTGGCGGTGTTTGGGTGGCACAACAATCTGGATTACCTTGGCGTGCTGGCGGGGTTGAGCCACAAGGCGCAGTCGCACTATGCGAACCAGTCGATGTTTGGAACGATCAATCGCATGATCTTCAACGGCGAGAATATTGGCTACACGCCGTATGTGTATACACCTTATATTCCGTGGGTGTATCGCGTGACGGTGGCGACGTCGCTGCTGCTGGTGGGGTTGGTGCTGGTGTATCCGTGGAGAGCGCTGCGCGGATCGACGGCGGACCTGGCGGCAATGGGGATTGTGTCGGTGGCCGCGTCGCCGATGGCGTGGGAGCATCACTACGGTATCGTGGTGGGGATCGCGTCGTGGGCGTGGTTTGCGCACGCCTGCTGGATGAAAAAGCGACCGTGGGTGCTGGGGGTTGCGGTATTTCTTTGTTTGAACTTTCTGCCAGCGTTTAATTATCTGGCCGATAAGCGCGGGTGGAATGTGCTGCAGTCGTATCTTTATTTCGGGGCGCTGTTGCTTATGGGGTGGTTGATGCACCTGGCGCGCGCAAACGACGAGGCTGCGCTGGGATGAGTGCGCGGCAGCCTCAGCGTTCGAGGGCCATGGCGACGGAGTTGCCGCCGCCGAGGCAGAGGGCCGCGACACCCTTGCGTGCGTCGCGGCGCTGCATCTCGTAGAGCAGTGTGACGAGGATGCGCGCTCCGCTGGCTCCGATGGGATGGCCGATGGCGACGGCACCGCCGTTGACGTTGACGCGGTCGAGGCTGAGGCCGAGTTCTTTGGTGACGCCCAGCGCCTGAACGCTGAAGGCTTCGTTAAGTTCGAAGAGGTCCACGTCGTCGATCGACCATCCGGCGCGCGAGAGAACTTTCTGGATTCCGGTGACGGGCGCGAGCATGACCCAGCGCGGAGCGACGCCGCTGGTGGCCTGGGCTCGGATGGTTGCGAGCGGCTTGAGATGCAGATGGTGAGCGCGCTCGGCGGACATGAGGAGGACGGCTGCGGCAGCGTCGTTGACGCCGGGCGCGTTGCCGGCGGTGACGGTGCCGTCCTTCTTGAAGGCGGGCTTGAGGGCGGCGAGTGCTTCGAGCGAGGCATCGGCGCGGACGCTCTCGTCGTGAGTGAAGATGGTGGGCGCGGCTCCCTTTTTGGTGGCGATGGTGAGGGGGATGATTTCGGCGTCGAAGCGGCCGGCCTGCTGCGCAGCGGCGGCCTTGCGGTGAGAGTTGAGGGCGTAGGCGTCCTGTTGCTCGCGGGTGATGGAATGCTTCTCGGCGACAAGTTCGCCGGTCATGCCCATGTGCTGGTTGTCGCAGGCGCACCAGAGGCCGTCGTGGATCATGGAGTCGACGGCCTGCGCGTCACCCATGCGAAAACCCTTGCGAGCGTTGGGC
>JAJZFE010000186.1 GCA_021798655.1 Acidobacteriota bacterium
CATCCGCACCTCATCGCGCACCGTAGGCCGCGCATGGCGCACGTCATCGGTCTGCCACAGCGCCGTGACCTCCGCCAGCAGCGCCGCCTCCAGCGCATCCAGCTCCGTCTCCGGCAGCGGAATGTTGTCCACCTTCTCCAGCAGGTCGGAGATGCTTCTCCGCTTGAACATCACGCTCCGCCGCGCCACCTCCGTCGGATGTGCCGTAAACACCGGAACAATGCAGACCTGCTCCATCAGCGCCAGCGTCTGTTCGCGCGAGAACCCCGCCGCTCGCAACCGCCGCAGCGTCCCGCGCAGGCTTCCCCGCTGCGGTTCGGCCGACGCATCCAGCAGCGCCGATCGCCGCCTCCGCTTGCGATGATTCGTCTCCGCCAGATTAATCAGCTCAAAATAAAACGCAAACGCCCGCGCCAGAAAGAACGCCGTCCGCGCCTCCGCCGCCACCTGGTTCGTCAACCCCTGGGCATGCTTCAGGTACGCCTGCGCGGCCTCCGCATCGCCCTTCGCATCGGCCTCGCGCCGCGCAATCGCCGTCCGCCGCAGGCTCTCCACGGCGCCAAACAGCGCATTCCCGGGCTGCTCCCGCAGCACCTGTCCTAGCAGCGTTCCCAGCGACCGCACATCGCGGCGCAACGGCGCATCCTTTGCTGGCCCGGTTCGGGCTTCAAGTTCTGCAAGTCGATCAGACCAACTAGTGGGCGTCCAAAGAGAGGGCATAGTTGATTATCGCCCAATGGACCTCACCCCGTCCTATAGCCGCTTCCCCGCCAAGCTCATGCCGTGCTCAGCTCTTCAACGAAGCCGAGTACACGCTCAACTGCGCATACGCCGCACGCACCAGCGGAGCCTCCACCCCATGCTTTCGCCCGCGCTCCAGCAGGTCCCCGAGAATATGATCCGCCTCCACCCGCGAGCCCCTCTGCATGTCGCGATACATCGAAGCCGTCAGCGGCGACCCCGCCTCTGTCAGCCGCTGCGTCATCATCGCCAGCGCCGTCGCCTCCGGAGGATACCCATTCGCCGTCGCCATCGCCACGCACTCCGCAATGATCGCCCTCGCCGTCTCCGCCCCGCCCGGAGCCGCCACCACCGCTCCAATCGACCCGCGCATCAGGCACGTAATCGCTCCCATCGCCGCCAGCAGCGCCCACTTCTGCCACATCGCCGCCAGAATATCCGGCTTCAGATACGCATCGAACCCAGCCCCCCGCAGCATCTCGTCGATCGCCTGAATCCGCGCCGTCACCGCCTTATCGCGTTCCCCAAAGCTCAAATCGTGCAGTTGCGTCATCGAGTGCACGCCGCCCTCTGCATCCATATCGGCCACGATATACGTGAACCCGCCCACCACCTTCTCCGCTCCGAACCGCGCATCCAGCGCCTCCAGATGCCGCAGCCCATTCAGCAGCGGAAGGATCACCGTCGCACCGCCCACAGCCGGCGCAAAATCCTCCATCGCCGCCTCCAGCGCATACGCCTTGGTGCTCAGCACAATCAGATCGAACACCTCCGGCCGCGCCTTCAACTCTTCTGCCAGCAGCAGCTTCGGCCGCACCTGCACATCGCCGTAAGGATCGAAGATCCTCAACCCCGACCGCCGCAACTGCTCCGCCCGCGCCGACCGCACCAGGAACGTCACATCGCGCCCAGCCGCAGCCAGCCGTCCGCCGAAGTACCCACCCACCGCCCCCGCGCCAATCGCCAGAATCCGCATACACTCTCCATCCCGCGACGGCTGATCACTCAAGCCTGCGCGATACTCTGTTCCTCAAGCTGCATCGCCAGCTCTTCCCACTCGGCCGTGCGCGCGGCATGCTGTTCGCGCAGCCCATCCAGCTCTGCCGCGAGCGCCTGCGCCGCCTCTGCCGTCGTGAAAAAAGCCTGCTGCTGCTCGGCTGCAAGAATACGCGCTTCCAGCGTTGGAAGCTCATGCTCCAGCGCCACCACGCGCTCCTCCAACTGCTTCAGCTTGATCGGATTCAGCCGCTTCACGCTCGCCTTCGCAGCCGCCGGCGCCTCTCCCCCAACCACATCCGCGACCACCTCAACTTCGCTCACCGCAGCCACCTGCTTCACCGCCTTGAACATCCCCGTAGCCGCATCCACCTTGGCATTCGTCGCCGCATCATGCGTCAGCATCTTCGCAGC
Organism: Acidobacteriota bacterium; assembly: GCA_021798655.1. Next base: position 2,152 of record JAJZFE010000186.1, read on the forward strand.
CTCGGCCGTATTCGTCGGAATCCCGCCCTGCTTGCGGAACAGATAGTCCTCATAGTTGCCCGGATAAATATGCACGCGCCGGTCCTCCACCTCGAACACGCGCGTCGCCAGCCCATCAATAAAATACCGGTCGTGCGACACGAACAGCACGGTCCCGCTGAAGTCGCGAATCGCCTCCAGCAGCACATCCTTCGCGCGCAGATCAAGGTGATTCGTCGGCTCATCGAGCAGCAGAAAATTCGCGGGGCTCACCAGCATCTTCGCCATCGCATACCGATTCCGTTCGCCACCGCTCAACACGCCCAGCGTCTTGAACACGTCATCGCCCGAGAACATGAAGCATCCCAGCAGCGACCGCAGCGTCACCACATCCACCCTCGGGTTGCTCCCCGTAATGTCATCCAGCATCTGCGCCGAGCCATCCAGCACCTTGTACTGGTCCTGCGCAAAATAATCCGCCAGCACGTTATGTCCCAGCCGGATCGTTCCCGACGTCGGAGCCTCCAACCCGCTCAGCATCCGGATCATCGTCGATTTACCCGCGCCATTCGCCCCAACGAGCGCAATCCTATCGCCGCGTTCAATCGTGAAGCTCACATCGTCGAGCACATGTTTCACCCCGCCATTCGGCGTCGGATACACCTTCGTCAGGTGCGACACCTCGATCACCGTGCGCCCACTCGCCGGCGGCTGCGGGAAGCTGAAGTGAATCGTCGCCTCTTCCTCCGGCACCTCGATGCGCTCAATCTTTTCCAGCTCTTTAATCCGCGACTGCACCTGCTTGGCCTTCGTAGCCTGCGCGCGGAAGCGATTGATAAACATCTCCAGCGCCTCAATCCGGTCGCGCTGATTCTTGTACGCGCTCATCAACTGCGTGCGCCGCTCTTCCTTCAGCTCCTGATACTTCTCATAGTTACCGTGGTACACATGCATCCGCTTGTTCCACACCTCAACCGTCTTGTTCACCGTCACGTCGAGAAAGTACCGGTCATGCGAGATCAGCACAAACGCATTCTCGTAGTTGTGCAGATAATCCTCAAGCCAGTTCCGCGACTCCAGATCCAGGTGATTCGTCGGCTCATCCAGCAGCAGCAGCGAGGGCTTTTGCAGCAGCAGCTTCGCCAGCGCAATGCGCATCTGCCATCCGCCGGAGAACTCCTCCGTCCGCCGCGCCCAGTCTTCCTTCGTAAATCCCAGCCCGCCCAGCACCGCACCCACCTGCGAGTCCAGCGTGTAAATATCGTGATGATGCAGCAGCTCCGCAATCTCTGAATACCGATCCGCCGCCGCCGCATACTCCCGCGACTTCGGGTCCGTATCGCTCAGCACATGCGTCAGTGCCTCCTGCTCGGTCTCCATATCGCGCAGCTCGTCAAACACCGACAGGCACTCCTCGAACACCGACCGCCCCGACAGCGCCAGCCCATCCTGCGGCAGGTAGCCCAGCGTCATGCCCTTGATGTGCGTGCGCTGCCCATAGTCCAGCGTCTCAATCCCCGCCAGAATCTTCAGCAGCGTAGACTTGCCCGTACCATTGCCGCCGACCAGGCCCGTGCGTTCATTAGGCGTGACCAGCCAATTAACATCTTCGAAGAGGAGTTTGTGGCCGTATCGCTTACCGGCGCCAGAGAGTTGAAGCATCACCTCCATTTTCTCATCCCACCCCCGCCACCCACCACGCAGTTCGGAGACAGCAAGCCCCGCCTCGTCTCCATCACCGCCGCTCCCACCCCTTTTCGCCGTCATCCACAGCGCAGCAAAGGACCCCTGCCGTTGCCGTTGCCGTTGCCTTTTTGGTTGTCATCCCGCAGGGATCTGCTTTTGCTTTTGCTTTTGCTTTTGCTTTTGCCGTTGCCTTTGCCTTTGCCTTTGCCTTTGCCTTTGCCTTTGCCTTTGCCTTTGCCTTTGCCTTTGCCTTTGCCTTTGCCTTTGCCTTTGCCTTTGCCTTTTTGGTTGTCATCCCGCAGGGATCTGCTTCTGTTTTTGCCCTTGCCCCTGCCTTTCCGGCAGTCATTCTGAGCGCAGCGAGGAGCCTGCCTCCCGCTCGCAACGCGAGCGCCCGTTCTTGCCTGTAGCTGGAAGCTACAAGCCAGCAGCAGGCAGCTAACTCCTCACCAAAGCGACCTTCCCACCCTCGCCCTCGCCGCCGGCAAATCGCTTTTGACTCCCGCCGTCTGCTCCGGCCACTCGCCGTCCGTGCAGGACCCTGCTAACGTTAGGAGACGATGGCAGTGCAGCACGAGCCAA
>JAJZFE010000084.1 GCA_021798655.1 Acidobacteriota bacterium
GGTGGCCTGGTCGAGCTGGGTGACGGTGAGCAGGTGGCGCGACTCGCGTTCGGCATCGGTTTCAGCGAAGAAGGCATGGTTGTCACGCTTGAGTTCAAAGGCGGTGCGCGAGAGCCGGCCGGCGTCGAGGACGATCCATACCTGTTGTGAGCGCTCGACGGTGAACTGGCGCGTGACGAGCCTGCCGCGGCGTGCGGTGGCGGTCCAGCTGATGTTGCGGAGCTCGTCGCCGGGCTGGTAGTCGCGCAGGCTGTCGAAGTCGCGGCCGACGCCGCGGAGTTGCAGGCGACGCTTCTGCATCTCGATCTGTCGTGCGCGAAGGAGGTAGAAGGCGGTGCTCTCGCGAGAGTCTTCATGGGCAGGGAAGACGCGGATGCGCTGCGGCTTGCTGTCGACCGTGCTGAGGGGCGTTGCGACGGCCCAGCGCTCGACGAACCTGAGCGTGCCGCGATAGCGCAGGTAGACGCTGCCGAGAGCGAAGTCGCCGCGCTGGCGTGGGTAGACGGTGCTCAGGCTTATCGCGTCTTCGCGCGGGAAGGCGGTGACGCGCTGGGTTGCGGGGGCGAGGATGAGAGCTTCGTGGAGATCGTCGGTGAGGCGCACATCGAGGACGCTGTCGAAGGCGAGACGGACGGCGAGTTCGATGCGGGTGGGCTCGGCGAGTTGTGGCGAGTTGAGGAAGGTGCGGGTAACTGATAGAGCTTTAGGAGGAGGCAGCAGCATGGCGTCAGCAACGGCCAGCGCCGCCAGGATTGCGTCCCACGCGAGCATGAAGTAGATGGCGCGGGGATGGTAGAACGCCGGCACCGCGAGCAGTAGTCCCGCACAGAAGAGAGTGAGTATGAGCGGCGTAAAACCAAAGCCGAACACGCGGCCGAGCCTTCCGCGTGGAGCGGCGGTGGCGGTCGCGGGTTGGGGAATCAGCGTCTGCATGGGGCTGCTTCCTGCTACTTCGGCACCTGCGTTGCGGCGAGCACGTCGCGGATGACGCGGTCGGCGTCGATGCCTTCGAGTTCTGCCTCGGGGCGGAGGACGAGGCGATGGCGGAGGACGGGCTGCGCGGCTTCCTTGATGTCGTCGGGGATGACGAAGTCGCGGCCCTCGCGTGCGGCGAGTCCTTTGGCGACGAGCAGCAGGCCGGTGCCGGCGCGGGGGCTGGCACCGAGCGCGATGGAGGGCCAGTCGCGGGTGCGGCGCACGACGGCGAGCAGGTAGTCGAAGATCGCCGGCTCGACGCGGACGGCGCGGACCTCGCGGCGCGCGGCGAGCAGCAGGTCGAACGGGACCGACTCGACGGGGATGTCCTGCATGCTTGCGCCGGTGAGCGAGGCGTGGTGGCGTTGGAGGATGGTGCGCTCGTCGTCGGCGTCGGGGTAGGGGACCTTGATTTTGAGGAGGAAGCGGTCGAGCTGCGCTTCGGGCAGCGGGTAGGTGCCTTCGAACTCGATGGGGTTCTGCGTGGCGAAGACGGTGAAGAGCTCGTCGAGGGGATGGCGCTCGCCGTCGGAGGTGACCTGGCGCTCTTCCATGGATTCGAGCAGCGCGGCCTGGGTGCGCGGGGGCATGCGGTTGATCTCGTCGGTGAGCAGAAACTGCGTGAAGACGGGGCCTTTGTGGAAGCTGAATCCGCCGGGCTGGTCGCCAAAAGGGGGCGAGAAGACGTTGGTGCCGAGGATGTCGGCGGGCATCATGTCCGGCGTGCCCTGGACACGGCGGAAGTCGAGGCCGAGGAAGCGCGCAAGGGTTTTGACGGCGAGGGTTTTGGCAACGCCGGGTACGCCTTCGATGAGCGCGTGGCCGCCGCAGAGGAGCGTGAGCAGCGCCTGCGCGACGGCCTCGTGCTGGCCGGCGATGACGCGGCCGATCTGCTCGTGGCCGCGCGCGAAGATCTCGCTGGCGGCGGTGACGCCGAGGTTCTGCTGCGGTTCAGGTTGCTGCGTCTCTTCGTTCATTGCGACTCCTTCATCAGGTTAATTCGTTTGGTCAAGCTGCAACGGCGATCGTGTGGCTGCGGGTGCGGTGGCCTGGCGCAGGCGTTCGGCGTCCTTGCAGAGCGCCTGCGCGAGCTGGAGCGTGCTGCCTGCCGACAGCTTCGCATGGGCAGCCTCGTTCGCTTCGCGCAGATGCTCTGCGACGGCGGAGGCGAGAGCGGCGTGCGCTGCGCCGAGGCGTTGCACGAGGGCGGCTTCGACGGCCTCGGGGCCGGCGAGGATGGCGTGATGTGACAGGCCGATGTCGTGTGTGAGTGCGTGCAGAAGCCGCCTGCGCGCGGCTTCGGTGACGGCGGCGGTGGCTTCGCCCCTTTCGTAGAGGTCGCCCATGGAGGTGGCGAACTCCACCGGCGAGCTGCGTGGCAGGGAGACGGGCATACGTACGGGGCCGCTGCGGCGGCTGAAGGTGAAGAGCAGCAGCGCACAGAGCGCGGCGAGCTGGAGGCTGATGGAGAGGATCGGCAGGCCGTGCGTGACGGACCATTTGGTGCGTGCGACGGTGTGCATGGCCTCGTCGAAGACGATGTCGCGTGGGGTGTGGTTGGCGGAGTACTGGTCTCCGTCGAGGCTGGCGAGGATGAGTTTGAGCGCGGGGTCGTGATTGAGTTCGGTGTTGACGAGGGGCGTCTCGGCGGTCCACCAGACGGCGCGGCCCTGGCCAACGGCGAAGGAGACGACCACGGCGTTGCTGCCGCACTTCTGCGCGACATCGACGGTGGGAGTCTTGCTATCGAGCTTCCAGCCGCCGTGATTGGAGATCTCGACGTTGCCGGCGCGGGCGAGGCTGCTGAGGCCGTGGGGTTGGGTTTTGCAGAGCGCCTGCAGGAATTCTGCGGTGTCGGTGTCGCCGCCGAGCAGGCGCGCGCCGTAGTGGCCGGTGATGAGCAACTGGCCGCCGCGTGCGAGGAAGCGCGAGAGCTGCGCCTTGAGACCGGCTTCTTCGGTGGCGTCGTAGACCGGCTCCAGCAGCACGAGGGTGGTGTTGGCGGCCTGCGCGTCGGTCAGTGTGTCGTTGAGATTCGCGAGGGAGTTGTTCCAGCGCGAGGTCTTGTGGCCCAGTGCCTGGAGTGTGAGATAGATGGCCTTGGTACCGAGGGGGTCGGCGTTGGTGCTGCGCGGGGTGGTATCGACCTCGTCCTGTGGCGGCGCGAGGACGGTGACGCCGACGATGAGCGCGGCCATGACGGCGATGAGCCAGAGGATGAGGCGCTGATCGGCGCTGATTCGTGGACGGGCGGCGCTCACGGTGCCTCCGTTGCGCTGGCTGCGGTGGGGGAGGCACCCCTGTTGTTGAGGAGACCGTCGTAGAGAGAGCGTGCGGCGGCGTACTCGTCGGCGGTGGTGTGGCGCAGGCCGTACCAGGTGCGTTCGAAGATATGCGTGAGGCCGTGCAGGGCGGTGTGTTGCAGCGAGGCAGGAGGCAGAAGGCGGAGGTACTCGCGCGGGGTGCGGGTGGGGTTGTGCCGCCAGGCGCGGCGCGATTCGAGGAGCACGATGGCGGCCCAGTAGAGGCAGTGGACGGAGTCGCGCCACTGCTGCTGGCGGGCGAAGGCGTCGGCACGCTGCGACCAGTCATCGGCCTCGCGGGACCAGGCGAAGGCCTGTAGCGGGCTGGGGTTGAGTGCGACCTGGAGGCGTTGGCGGCGGAGCTGACGGAGCACAAAGAGCAGCAGCGCGAGGGCGGCACCGCCGAAGAGAGCCCACTCCAGCACGCGGGCCAGCCAGGGAACGGCAGAGCCGATGCGGCTGAAGCGGGAGAAGATGCGCCCGAGGGTGCGGGCGATGGCGGCCTTCTTCTGCTGCCACCAGGTGAGCGAGGCGTCGCGTTGGAACTCGGGGCGGCGCAGAACGTCGTTGGCGACGGTGCGCGCGTGGTGGAAGTTGGCGGCCTCGTTGGCGAGGGTGGCCGCTCCGGGACCTGCGGATGCAGGTTCTATGCCGCGGGCTGCGGGCAGGAGCGCGAGGAGCGCCAGCAGGACGGCGAGAAGCAGAGGGCGGGACGGGTTGGAGACGGCCATCATTCTCCGGGCATTGGCTCCGGGGAACGCAGGGGTTCCGTAGCGTGAGATGGCGTGCGCGGTGAGGGCGGCTGCGGGCCGAGCATGAGCAGGAGGTCGAAGCCTTCCTGCCGGACGCGCTGGTCGAAGTAGATGAGCGAGAGACCGATGAGGCCGACGGGGAGGATGACCATCTGCGCGAAGGCGTTGACGATGAGGCTGATGGACTGGGCGGCGTTGTGTTCCTGCAGGGGATTGCGGGCGACGAGGAAGAGCAGCGGCGCCTGCAGCACTCCGGCGGTCATGGTGAGTGCCGTGGCGACGAGCAGCACGACGAAGATGTTGAGCCTGGCACCGCGGGTGAGCACCTTGCTGCGGCGCATGGAGGC
>JAJZFE010000302.1 GCA_021798655.1 Acidobacteriota bacterium
GTATCCGCCCGGCTGCAGCTCCATCTCCTGCCCCAGTCGTATCGGCCGCTGCAGCAGCAGGTAGTGCGAGTACTTTCCATTCGCCGCGTACCCTGCTGTAATCAGCACCACCGCAGCAATCGCCCGTCCCCGCCCGTCCATCACACCGGTCGCCGAGCTCATCTCCGTCTCAATGCGTTCCTTCACCACCGGCGCGCGCAGCGGAAGCACCGCGCTCAGCTCCGCCGCAGTCGCCGTGTGCCACTCCGCCTTCTTCTGTGCCTGCATCGCTGCGGGCAGCAACGCACTCAACAGCAGACTCGCCAACACACCCGCCTTCGCTCGTCTCATCGATGATCCACCAGTCCGCGCTCGATCGCCACCGTCGCCGCGTGCGTCCTGTCGGCCACGCCCAGCTTACCCAGCAGGCTGTTCACGTGCGTCTTCACTGTCGCCTCGGAGATAAACAAATCGGCCGCAATGTCCTTGTTCGCCCGCCCCGCCACAATCCGCTCCAGCACGCGCTGCTCACGAGCCGTCAGGTCCTGCCCGCTCACCCGCTGGGCCAGCTTCTCGGCTACCGCCGCCGGCAGATGCAATCGTCCCGCATGCACCGCGCGGATGGTCGCCAGCAGGTCCTCCAGCGGCATCCCCTTCAGCAGGTACGCCCGCGCCCCCGCCTGCAGCGCGCGGTAGATGTCCTCATCGCCATCGAACGTCGTCAGCACGATAAACCGTGCCTCCGGATGCTCGCCGCGAATCCGCCGAATCGCCTCCACGCCGCCCATCTGCGGCATCTGCAGGTCCATCAGCGTCACATCCGGCAGCACCTCTGCATACCGCGCTACGGCCTCTGCGCCGTCGCCGGCCGACGCCACCACGTCCATGTCCTCGCTCGCGGCCAACAACGCCGCCAGCCCCTGCCGTACCACCTGGTGGTCTTCCACCAGCATCACTCTCACGCGCTCAGCCATCGTTATCTCGACTCCTCTGCCAGCGGCACCAACAATCTAATCGTACTTCCCTCGCCAACGGCGCTTGCAATCTCCAGCGCCGCACCAATCGACGCTGCACGTTCCCGCATACCCACAAGCCCAAAGTGGTCGCCACCGACCGACTGCTCCACCACGAATCCGCGGCCATCATCGCACACTTGCAGCAGCAGCTCCGTCTGCGAGTAGCGCAGCTCCACCAGCACCTCCGTCGCCGCCGCATGTCGCACCACATTTGACAGCGCCTCCTGCGCAATCCGCAGCACCTCGCGCTCCACCCGCTCCTGCACCACCCGATACGCCCCGCCAACCTCCAGCCGCGGCCGCACCGCTGCAAACGTCTCCCGCTCCACCAGTCGCCGCAGCCGGGTCGGCAGCCGGTCTTCAGACTGGTTCGCCCGCAGCTCCCAGATGCTCCGCCGGGCCTCTGCCAATCCCTCCGTCACCATCTGACGTGTCTGCACCGCCTGCGCCAGCGCCTTCTCCGTCTGCCCTGCCTTCAACTGCTGCTGCAGCAGGTCCAGCTGCAGCGTCGTCGCCACAAAGTCCTGCGTCAGCGTGTCGTGGATCTCTCGCGCCATCCGGTTGCGCTCCGCCAGCACGGCATCGAACCGCCGCCGCACCACCCGCAGCCGCAGGAGGTACATCCCCCACAGCAACAATCCGAACGCCACCACCAGCCCCGCTACAAACCACGCTCGCCGATAAAACGGCGGCACCACCCGAAACCGCACACTCGCTCCGGGCTCGCTCCACTGCCCGTCGCGACCCGCCGCCTGCACCACAAACGTGTACCGTCCTGACGGCAGGTTCGTGTAGGTCGCCGACCGCCGCCCACCCACCTCCGTCCACCCGGCATCGAACCCCATCAGCCGAAACCGGTAGCGCACCTCTCCAGGCATCCGATAGCTCAACCCTGCATACTCCACCGTCAGCCGCGAGTGCCCGAACGGCACCTCCAGCGTCGGCGCATCCAGCATCATCGCGCTGCCGTCCACGGCCACGCCCTGCACCACCACCGGCACCGCCGGCTCTTGCGCACTGGCCTGCGACACCTCCGCCACCGCCACGCCGCCGCGCGTCGGAAACCACAGCGATCCATCCGCAGCCGGCCACACCATCGGCGGCGCGCTCAACACCAGCTCCTCATTCGGCATCCCTTCAGCCCGACCATAGCGCGTCGTCGCCGCCGCCACTCCCGTGCACTGGCTCTCCGCCAGACACCCCCGCACCCACCCCGCCGCAACTCGCCGTACTCCGCGCCCCATACGCAGCCACAGCGACCCCTCGCCATCCACGGCCATCGCCTCGATCGCACCACCATCCACCCCATCGGCTACATCGCGGGGCACCGCCACCACCCGTCCACCACTCAGCAAGCCAAGCCCCCCATCCGCCGTCGCCACCCACAGCCGGCCCTTTCCCGCCTCTGCCATCGCCGTCACAATCAACGACGTCAACCCCTCGCGCTGCGTCAGCGTCTTGACCGTCCCATCCTCCCGCACCTGCGACAGCCCGCCCGACGTGCTCACCCACACCGCCGTCTGCCCATCCTGCAGCGGGACTGCCAGCGCGCCGATCAGGTCCCCGCCCAACCCCTCGCGCGTCGTCAACGTCTCCACCCTCAGGCTGCTCCCCACTCCCCGCACCTTCGCCAGCCCATGCGGAGTCCCTACCCACAACGTCCCGTCCCTGCCCTCCGCCAACGACCGTATGTAGTCATCCGGCAACCCATCCGCCAGCGTGATCCTCCACACGCTGTAGCCCGAGCCATCTCCACTCGCTGCAACATAGTTCAGCCCATCCGGCGTGCCCACCCACACTCCCCCACGCGCCGAAGGCGTCATGCACAGCACCACCGCGCTCGTCATCCGCGCCGCCGCCACGGGCGTCTCCCACACGCCACCGCGCCGCACCCGCACGCCGTCCTCGCGAGTCCCGGCCCACATCGCACCGTCGCGGCTCTCCACCACCGCCGTCACCGCCACCCCGCCTAATCCCGGCTCTCCGTGGAACGGCAGCGAACGCAGCACCACCAGCCCGCCCGTCTCCGTCCCTACCCAGTGGTCTCCCTCCGCATCCTCCATCACCGAGAGCACGGAGCTGCCACCCACCTCCGCCACCGGCATCAACCCCGCAGCGCTCGGCAACATCGCAGCGCTCTGCGCATCACGCCCCGTGCCGCCTGCCACAAACAACCCGCGACTGGTCGCAATCCACGCTCGCCCGGCCCGATCCACATCCACCGCCGCCACGCGTCCGGCGGGCAACTCCCGGCCCACCGTCCACACCCGCGTCTCCCCACCCCGCACCACCGTCACCGCGCTGCCGGTATAGCTCCATCGCGCTCCATCGCGACCCTCCACCACAGCCTCTTCCGGCGCATCCACGGCATGAAAGCCGCTGCGCCCACCCCGTGCCCACCCCGCCGTCGTCTCCACCAGCAACGCACCATCCGCCGCTTGCCGCAGCGAGAGCACCGAAGCCGAAGGTAGCCCGTTCACTTCCGTATAGCGCACAAACCTCCCCTCCCGCCGCTCCAGCAGCCCGTCCGCGCTGCCTACCCACAGCCCATCCTCCGCCGCAGGCAGCACGCAACACAGGTCATCGCTCTTGAACGCCGCCTCGCTGCGACGATCGAACACCCGGAATGACATCCCATCGAACCGTGCCAGCCCAGCCTCGGTCGCCACCCAGAGATAGCCGTCCTCCGTCTGCGCAATCCCATGCACACTGCTCTGCGGCAACCCCTCTTCCACACCCCATGTCTGCGCGCTCAGCGAGCCAGTCTTCGGCGCTCCAACGCGCTGCGCCAACCCATCCCGCAGGCACAGCAGCCCCGCCGCCACCACCATCCACCACGCGCCGCTGAGCCATCGTCTGTTCACAATATCCATCCAGCATAGCCGCACGTCGCCCCGCCATGTCAGCCCGCGCGCCCGCCCAGCGAAAACCAATCTTTCGATGGATGCGCCCAGCCCCGAACTGCTCTACGGTCAAGGAGTGCCCTAGTCCGGTACAAAGTATCCGCTGGATCTCCAATGCCTCGTCCCCATCCAGGACGGGGCATATTTTCGTGTGAGTCCGAAGCCCGTTCACACCTCCAGCACGACGGCCAGAGATGCTCTCTCTCAGGTGTAGTCGCCATCAATCTTCATAACTTGTCATTCCGCAGCGCAGCGGAGGAATCTGCATCTTGGGCGGCGACTACACCTGACGGAAAGGCGCCTTAGCCCCGGCGTGAAACCGGCAGACTGGATCGGAGCTTCCCTAACCCACCACCTGCGCCAGCAGCCGCTTCCAGTTCTTCTGGTTCCGCTTGAAGCTCTTCTTCAAGTCATCCAGCGTGCGCTGAAAGTCCTGATTGTCGTTCATCGCGCGCCACGCCGGATTCTT
>JAJZFE010000096.1 GCA_021798655.1 Acidobacteriota bacterium
CTGGCTCGCGAACCGGGCACGACCTCCAACAGCGCCTAGGGGCGTTCCCTCTCAGGCGTAGTCACCGGTGATTTTCATGGTTCGTCATTCTTCCACAACGGTGTGGACGGCAGCGGTACGGGTGTAGTCACCGGTAACTTTCATGGTTTGTCATTCCGCAGCGGAGCGGAGGAATCTGCTTCCTGGCCGCCGACGACACCTCATAGAAAACGCTCTGACCGCGCCTCCCCCCGCTACAACCCGTGCACGATCCGGTGCGTCAGGTACTCGGCCAGCAGCAGCACCAGCGTAACCAGCGACAGCGCAATCTGGATCGTCTCCGAGCGCAGCGTCTTCGCGGTCGGCGCTGCCATCCGCCACTGCGACGACGGCCGCGCGCGCAGGCTGCGGACGCGCCACACCATGTACAGGTTCAGCAGCGAGCCGCCCAGCGCGATCAGCATCATCGGAATGCGGATGGCATCGGCGTGGAAGCCCGACGCGGGGCGATGCAGGCCCGCCGCCGCAGCCAGCGCCGTCAGCCCGATGACCACGCGCACGCCGCTCACTGCCATCACAAACGTGCACGCGCTCTGCAGCAGGATAAACAGGAAGCTCGTGATGCCAAGGCCCCAGCGCGGACGCGGAGCGGCTGTCTCGTTCGGGGAGGGCAAGGGCGGAAACCTCGGGTAAATGTACCTACTGCGGCAGACTACCAGAGCCGCATGAACGCTCGCAGTAGCGGCAAAAGCCGGGTTGGTGGTAGACTTACAGGTGCTGGCGCAGTGTATGCGGATGCGGCTTGAGACAAGCCCCCGCGATGGCCAACTCCCCCGCACCCGTCCCCCCGCACCCGTTTCCGGCGTCGTGATGGACCTGAGCGAGACTCTGTCTGTTTGGAGTCGTGGGGCGCGCTGCGGCACAAGATTTCGTTTCACTGGAGTGAGTGATGGCACAGGTATGTGAAGTTTGCGGCAAGGGCCCGCAGTTTGGTAACAACATCTCGCACGCGCACAACGTGACGCGTCGCCGCTGGAACCCGAATCTGCAGTCGGTCAAGTCCGTCACCAACGGCAACACCAAGCGCGTGAAGGCCTGCACCAGCTGCATCAAGTCCGGCAAGATCGCCAAGGGCTAGCTTTTAGCTCCTGGCTTCTAGCTTCTGGCTTTTAACTGAATAGGACGAAGCCCCGGCGGTGGAAATCGCCGGGGCTTTTCGTGCGCGGCTGCGAACCTGTCGACGCCTCTCCCTCGCAGCTCGAGCGGCTCACCCGCAACAAACTTTCTTTCCCGAATTTCCGGCCAAACTCCCTCTGTCAACCCCCCACCCACCACCCAAAACCCGCAACCCCTTCTCCCCAAACGCCTTACCCCGCCAAAACGAAAAACACATTCACCCCCACCCACTCTCTACAATAGAAGTAGGGGAAGCACTGAGATTCGAGATTCGAGACGTGAGAACTCAAAACGGGCAACGGGCAACGGGCAAACTGGCAACTGAGAACTGACAACCATCCCACCACTTGTCATTCCGCAGCGCAGCGGAGGAATCCGCATCCCGCACCTGCATCCCCGCCGCCACCCCTCTTTGGCTTGTCATTCCCGAAGGGAATCTGCGTCTTGCCCGCTTCGGCAAGGCTACCGCTGATAGCAAACCGCCATAACCCCAATGTTTTGAATATTATGCCCCTAAAATCTCTGCAATCAATATTTTGCAGCCACAATACCCCGTAACCCGTTGATTTCAGAGATCAAGCAAAAATCGAGGGGGTGGGGGGTACCCCCCACCGGAGAACGGTTCCATCTCACCGCTTCTCGAAGGCCAGCGATGCGGAGTTGATGCAGTAGCGCTGGCCGGTCTTGTCGCGCGGGCCGTCCGGGAAGACGTGTCCCAGGTGCCCGCCGCAGGTCGCGCAGGTCACCTCCACGCGCCGCATTCCGAAGGTGTTGTCCTCGTGCAGCGACACGGCCTCCGGCGTCAGCGGCTCAAAGAAGCTGGGCCAGCCTGACCCCGACTCGAACTTCGTACCGGACTGGAACAGCGGCGCGTCGCATCCGGCGCAGTGGTACAGGCCGTCGTCGTGGTTGTTCACCAGCGCGCCGGTAAAGGCCCGTTCGGTGCCCTTCTCGCGGAGCACGTGGTACTGCTCCGGGGTCAGCTCGGCGCGCCACTCGGCTTCGGTCTTCTTCACGGTCTCGGGCATGGATGGTCTCCTCGTACCTAGTTAGATGCCTGCGCGATGCATTCGATTTCGACCAGCGAGTCCTTGGGCAGCGCCGCCACCTGCACGGTGGAGCGGGCCGGGGCCACCGCGCCCTCTGCCGCGAAGTACGTCGCATACACCGCGTTCATCGCGGCAAAGTCACCCATCGACTTCAGGAAGACGGTCGTCTTCAGCACCTGCGCAAAGCCCAGTCCGGCCGCGGCCAGGACGGCCTGCAGGTTCTGGCACACGCGCACGGTCTGCGCGGTGATGTCGCCTTCGACGAGGTTGCCGGTGGCCGGGTCGATGGGAATCTGGCCGGACGTATAGAGCATGTCGCCGCTGCGGATGGCCTGCGAGTAGGGGCCGATGGCGGCCGGTGCGTCGGGGGTAGCGATTGCGGTCTTGGGCATAGGGAGATTGTCGAGCATCGACTGCGCCGAGGCAAGCGGGCAAGGCATCGCCCACATAAGGCACTGCCCACAGCCGTTCCCGATAGACTGGTGGCTATGCCACGCTCCGCCAGCCTCTTCCAGAACGACTCCGCCGATCCCGGTCCATCCAGCAGCACGGACTGGATCACCGCGCACTGCGATGGTGGCGCGCGCGGCAACCCCGGCCCCAGCGGCTTTGGCGCCGTCTTTGCCGACGCCAGCGGTCACAAGATCGCCGAGCTCTCCGAGTTCCTCGGCCATCGCACGAACAACTACGCCGAGTACAGCGGCCTGCTCGGCTGCCTGGCCTGGGCCCTGGAGCACGGCCACCGCCGCCTCCGCGTCGTCTCCGACTCGGAGCTGATGGTCAACCAGATCAAGGGCCGCTACAAGGTCAACTCGCCCGACCTCCGACCGCTGTGGGAGGAGGCACGGCGTCGCATCGCGCAGCTCGACGGCTTCGAGATCACCCACGCGCTCCGCCACAAGAACAAGGACGCCGATCGCCTGGCCAACGAGGCGATGGATCGCGGCAGCGGCCGCCCCGCCGCCGGCCCGCCGGCCTCGCGCGCTGCTGCTGCGGCTCGCCCCGCAACTGCTGCGACTCGCCCCGCTGCTGCTGCAACTCGGCCCTCTGCCGGCCCGGCTGCCCCGACTGCTCCAGCTGCTCCAGCGTCCCGTCCCGCAGCTCAGATGCTGCGCGGCTTCACCCGCGGCGGCAGCGTCCATCTGCTCGGCGGCGCGCAGCTGCCCGACGGCATCTTCGTCAAGATCATCCCGGAATAGCCGACCCATCGCCGTTCACTGCCTCAAATCCGGGGCAATCGTTCTGCCCGCAGCTTTTCTTGCACCATTTCGCATCCCAGCGCCGCGCATGGCAATCTAAAACAAGACAAGTGAACATACGTGCAAACAAGCCAGTGACGACAAGCGTAAACAAGCCAGTGACGATGCCGACTGCCAAATGGAACCTGCTGGGCGCAGCCACCGCCGCCCTTCTCACCGCGACCAGCCTCGCCCAGACATCTGCGCCTGCTGCTTCGGCGCTGCCCTCTGCGCCCAGCGCGGTGCTCTCCGCGCAGCAGAGCGCCGACCTGCGCGCACAGCAGGATGAAGCGCTCGGCAAGCCCGCCGGCAGCGGCTTCCGCCTCTCGCTGGCGACACAGCCTCTCACCGCAGGCCTCGTCCGCGAGCTGCCCAAGGACGGCCCTCTGCCGCTCTCGCTCGACGATGCCATCTCGCTCGCGCTCGACCGCAACATTCGCCTGCGTTACGACCGCGCCAACGAAAAATCGGTGCGCGGCCTCACGCTCAGCGTCATCAACGTGCTCATCCCGAACATGACCGTGAACGCGAGCAGCAACGCGCAGGAGCTGAACCTCGCAGCGATGGGCTTCAAGCCCTCGCTCTTCGCCAAGTTCGCCAGCACGGGCCTCATTCCGCCGGGCTTTTCGGTTCCCACCATCGTCAAGGTGAATACGACCCAGGCCAACATCACCGCCAGCCAGGTGCTCTTCAACCTCACCGACTTTGAGCTCTTTCGCGGCACAACGAACGAGACCCGCGTCGTCGATCTGCAGACGCTCATCGACCGCGGAGACGTGGTGCTCACGGTCGGCTCGCTCTATCTCCAGATCCTCGGCGACCAGGCCAACGTCACCAACACGGCCGCGCAGGAGCGTTCCTCGAAGACGCTCTTCGACCAGGCCACGGCACGCAGCCAGGCCGGTGTCGGCGTG
>JAJZFE010000187.1 GCA_021798655.1 Acidobacteriota bacterium
CGACCGTTCACGCGAACAATGTGGTCGATGTGCTGGGTCGATTCCTGAACATGGGCGTTGAGCCGTACAACTTCGTCAGCGCGTTGAACTGCATTCTGGCGCAACGGCTGGTGCGTCAGGTGTGCGATTTCTGTGTGCGCGATGTGCACTACAACGATGAGCAGTTGGTGGAGAACGGGCTGATTCCTGAGGAGTGGCGCGATGTGAAGTTCAAAGAGGGCACCGGCTGCATCGAGTGTGGAGGAACGGGTTACCGCGGCCGGTCCGCGATCCACGAGCTGCTGGAGCTGGATGACGAGATTCGCGAGATGCTTCTGGAGAAGAGGCCGGGGTCGGAGATTCGCAAGAAGGCCAAGCAGAAAGGGATGGCGTTTCTGCGGGATTCGGCGCTGGAACGCGTCCGCGACGGCATTACCACGTTGAAAGAGATCAACAAGGTGACGTTTATCGAAACAGGAAGGTAACGGGTTTGGGAGCAGCCGCCGAAACGGGACGAGCTGTGGTGCGTCCAAGCGAATAGGACAGCATCGTGATCTGCAACACGCTGCACCAGCAAGGTACTCTAGACTAGAGCTTCATGAATCTACTTCCCCAGGCATCAGGAAACCGGCCGCGCGTGGCGTGCGAGATTTCGCCGCACGGTGTCGTGACGGCGCGTTCGGCGCAGGCGTCTTCGGCGCTGGGCGCGGTGGCACGCGTGGAGCTGGCGGAAGGTGCCGTGGTGCCCGGGCTGAAGCCGGGCAATGTTGCGGACCGTGTGGCCGTGATTGCGGCGGTGCGCCGGGCGCTGGAGGCGGTGGATGCGAAGCCGAACTCGCGCAATGCGGATGTAACGCTGGTGATCCCGGATGCCGCTGCGCGCGTGCTGCTGCTGGATTTTGACACGTTGCCCACGCGTCAGGTTGACGCGCTGCCGCTGGTTCGCTTTCGGCTGAAGAAACTGCTGCCGTTCGATGCCGATGATGCGGCGGTGAGCTATCAGGTGATGAGTACGAGCCGCGGTCTGGTGCGCGTGCTGGCGGTGGCGATGCCGCGCGACGTGCTGAGCGAGTATGAGTCGGTGGTACGCGAGGCGGGCTTTGAGCCGGGGGCGGTGCTGTCGAGCACGCTGGCCGCGCTTGCGGTCCTCGATGGCGAAGGGACTTCGCTGCTGGTGAATGCGAATGGTGCGGGTGTGACCGCTGCGATTGTGCAGGGCGGTGTGCTGCTGCTGCATCGCAGTGTGGACCTTCAGGATCATGCTCACAACGCCTACACTGCCGAGGAGTCGGACGGCGGCAGTAGTGTGGCCGAGGATACGGCACACGATCTGCAGCGACTGCCGCTTTCCAGCGAGATCGCGCAGGCAGTGAGCGTGGCCGCGGCGTACTTTGAAGACACGCTGGAGACCGCGCCGCGTGTGGTGCTGAGCGCTGGAGCGCTGGGCGCGGAGAAGCTGGGACGGATGCTTCGGGAAGAGGGCGTTGGCCCAGAAGACGGCCTGGCTGTGCGGGAGTTGGTGGACAGTGCTGCGTTGCTGAGCGGCGCAACGGTTTCGTCCGTGCCGCGGGCGTGGTTATCGAGCGTGACGGGGGCGCTGCGAGGATAGATGAAGATCCAGATCAATCTCGCGACGCGTCCGTTTGTGGAGCTGCGGCCTTACCTGCTGCGCCTGCGCTGGATCATGTGTGGGCTCGCTGTTCTGTCGGTTGGCTTGCTGGTTGTAGCGCATCTTTTGCAGAAGAAGCTGGACGTGGCGCTGGGCCAGAGGCAGGCGATTGAAGCGCGCACCAATGCGGCAACCTCGGAGAAGCAGGCGAACGAGCGCCGGATGCGGCAGCCTGCCAATGCGGTGGTGCTGGATCGCGCACACTTCCTGAACGCGCTGTTTCTGAGGAAGAGCTTCTCGTGGACGGCCGTCATGATGGACCTGGAGACGGTGTTGCCGACCGGAGTGCAGGTGACGTCCATCGAGCCGGGCGTGAGCGCGGATGGCGAGGTGATCATCCGGATGCGGGTTGCGGGCGATCGCGAGCGCGCTGTGCAGCTGGTTCGCAACCTGGAGCACTCGAAGCGCTTTCTGCAGCCCCGCCTGAGCAGCGAAGCGGTGCAGGCGAAGGACCTGTCGCAGGCCAACGCTGCTGCGGCGAATGGCACAGCGAGCAACGTGGAGTTCGAGATTCTGGCTAACTACAACCCGCTGCCGGAGAACGAGTCGTATCCGAAGGCCAAGCCGTCCGCAGATGCGGATGCAACGTCGGCAGGCAATGCGCGTCCGGCTCCTGCGGCCAGGGCGACGCGGCCTTTGGCCGCACCGGCGCGGGTTCCGGGGGTGGTGTTGAAGCCGATGACACCGATGCCGCAGCGACCGCCGCAGCAGCCACAGCAACCTCAGCAGCCTCAACAGGCACCCGCGCAGACAGGACGGCCGGCATGAGCACCACGGCAATCACACCGTCGGAGAATGGGTCGCAGCTGCGGCGCTTACCGCAGTTGCTGGACCGTGCCCGCGCGCTGGTGACGGAGTTGAACGTGCACTTTGCAGGCGTCGCGGTGCTGGCGGTGGTGATGTTGTACCTTGCGGCGCAGCTGCTGTTCGTCTGGCAGGGGCTAAGCTCGAACGACGCAGCCGCGCTCGACCAGGCGCGAGCGCAGATGAAGGCAGCCGAGATTGCGGCGAAGCCTCTGCGCGGTCTGGATGGGAAGCTGGCGGCGTCGACGGCCGATGCGAGCAAGTTCTATGAGCAGCGGCTGCCGTATGCGTACTCGCAGGTGCTGGCCGAGCTGGGCACGCTGACGCGAAGCACCAACGTGCGATTGATGCATGTGCAGTACGCGCAGAGCCCGGTGCTCTCCGGCAATGCGGCGTTGACGGAGCTGCGGCTGGACGCGAATGTGACGGGCGACTACCGGCCCATCGTCGAGTTCATCAACGCGGCGGAACGGGACAAGCTGTTCTTCGTCATCTCCAGCATCAATCTCTCCGGCCAGCAGACCGGGCAGGTGAATCTGCGCCTGCGGATGGTGACGTATCTGCGCGCGGCCAGTACAGCGGAAGCGAGCAGTCCGGCAGCCACGGGCAAGGACGCTGCTGCGGACTCAGGAGCCACGCGATGAGCAATACCGCGGCCGAGACCCGGAAGAAGAACCTGATCGTGTACAGCGTGTTTGGTGCTGTGCTGCTGGTGTTCTGCGTGTATGCGTACGAGTCGTTCTTTGCATCGGCGCCGGCTCCGCAGACGACGGCGCCTGTGGTGGTCACGCGGCCGAGCGGGGTGGCTCCGCGGGCGGGCTCCAGTGCAGCGGCGCAGCCCGCAGGCGCGGGCGGGCAGGGTGTTGCGCCTGGCGTGGCCGCGACGAAGATGGCCAGCACGTCCAGCAGCCTGGACCCGACGCTGGATGAGAGTGCGATGTTGCGGACCGAGAGCCTGGTGTATGCGGGCAGCGGACGGAACATCTTCTCGCTGGTATACGTTCCTCCGCCGCCAAAGGTGAGCGGGCCGCTGCCGCCGGCGCGTCCGGATGCCGCTGCGATCGCTGCGGCGATGGCACCGGTCGGGCCGCCTCCACCACCGCCGATCAACCTGAAGTTCTTCGGCACGGAGCAGGCAGCGGGAGGCAGGTTGCGCGCGTTCCTGCTGCATGACGAGGACGTGTACCTGGCAGCGGAGGGCGACATCGTGGCGCGGCGCTACAGGATTGTGACCATCGGCTCGACCAACATCAAGGTGGAAGATCTGTCGAACGACAATGCGCAGACACTGCCACTGCAGACGAACTGAAGTCTGCGCGTGGCGAATCGGTGGTGATGAGTATGTGGCAGACGCCAGCAGAGCGCGGCGAGCGGAACCAGCAGATTGACGGCGAAGGTGGCTACATGCTGCTGGCCGTTGTGGTGCTGGTGGCGCTGGTGCTGATTGCGCTGGCGGTTGCAGCGCCGGTTGTGGCCAAGGACCTGCGCCGCGACAAGGAGCTGGAGAGCGAGCGGCGCGCGGAACAGTATGTGCGGGCCATTCAGCTGTTCTATCGCAAGAATCAGAGCTATCCTCCGTCGATCAAGGCGCTGGAGAATACCAACAACGTGCGGTATCTGCGGCAGAAGTATGTCGATCCGTTGACGGGAAAGTCGGACTGGAAGCTGATCCATCTGGGGGAGCAGAAGACCAAGATTCATGTCTTCTTCGGCAAGGAGCTGGGTGAAGCGGTAGCGGGCATGGGCGCGGCTGCACCGGCGGTAGGGGCTGGCGGAGGCGCGGGCTTTGGGCCGACGACGGTGAACAGCTCCAACGCGCTGAACGCCGGATTCGGCGGAGCGACGATCGGGGGCAGTACGGGCGCAACAGGGGCAACGGGCGCAACCGGTGTG
>JAJZFE010000461.1 GCA_021798655.1 Acidobacteriota bacterium
CTGGGCCTCCGTCGTGCACAGCGCGGTCATCCCCACGCAACCGACAGGCGGCTTTACCGGCAGCCTCGTCTTCCTCATCATCGCCATCGTCGGCACCACCATCGCGCCGTGGCAGCTTTTCTTTCAACAGAGCTGCGTCGCCGAAAAGCGTCTCCGCTTCGCCGACCTCAAGTGGGCGCGGCTCGACACGCTCCTCGGTGCCATCTTCACCGTCCTCGTCGCCGGCGCCATGATGCTCGTCGGCGACCTCGGCTACCGCCACCACATCCCGTTCAACGACCCCGCACAGCTCGCCCTCGCGCTCGCACCAGTCGCCGGCCCGTTCTTCCGCAACGGCGTCCTGATGCTCATGGTCAACGCCGCCATCCTCGGCGCGACCGCCATCTCCCTGGCCAGCGCCTGGGCCTACGGCGAGGTCCGCGGCTGGGAGCACTCGCTGCACAAAAAGCCCTGGGAGGCCCCCGGCTTCTACGCTACGTACATCCTCTGCGTCGGTGCGGCCGCGGCCATCGTGCTCATCCCGCATGTGCCGCTGCAGCTCATCATCCTCAGCGTGCAGGCCTTCGCCGGCCTCATCCTGCCCTCGGCCATCATCTTTCTGCAACTGCTGCTCAACGACCGCGAACTGCTCGGCGACCGCTGGGTCAACCGCCCCTGGAACAACGTCATCAACTGGACGATCATCGCCGTCCTCTTCGCGCTCTCCCTCACGCTGGCCGCGCAGGTCATCCTGCCCAACCTCTTCAACGCATAGAAAGGAGCCACCATGGCCACCCTCAACATCACCCCGGCGCACGACAGCTACCGCATCATCCACCCGCTCGACGACATCGCCGAAACCAAATGCTCCGCCGACGGTCTCGGCCCCATCCGCATGACCCCTGCCGTCCGCATCTCACTGCGGCTGCTGCGCGCCTACCTCGCGCTCATCACCCTCATGCTCGTCTACCACGTCGTCGACCTGGCCGGCTGGCTCAACCACACCCGCTAACCCAAGCGACAGCCGGGTGCCCCACATCTCGTTCTCTGAGATGTGGGCTCGCACGGTGCTGGCCCACGCTCTACCCGAGTCACCGCAGCCCCGCCCGCATCACCCCAAACTGCCCCATCCAGTGCGACAGCCCTTCCACCAGCCCGCCGGGGGCTACTTCCTGCTTCCTGCTTCCTGCTTCCTGCCTCTGAGCCGTCATCACCGGCCCGCTGCCCATCGGCACATTCGCCATATCCACCTTGTCGCGCAGCTCGCGTGCCAGCGGCAGCTCAAAGCCTTCGCTCACCCACACCGTGTTGTCCTTCAGCGTCAGCAGCACGTCGCCCTCGCTGGTGGAGTACACCCGCTCGCTGTCGTCCACCTCGTCCGCCCTGCGCCGCTTCAGCCCGTCATACTGCCGCGGCAGCTCCTCCTCAAACACGTCGAAGAAGCTATGCGCCGAGTCCGGGTTCTTCCACCGCGAGCTGTACAGGATCGCGATCGACTTCGTCGTGTCCTTATCCGCGGCCTTCATATTCCGCCGCTGCGCCGCGTAGTACACACCGCCGTTCCACGCCGGTGCCAGCGCCTCCGCCAGCGGCCGCCCGCCGAACAGCTCCGCCGTCATCCGCACATCCAGCTCGCCCATCACGCCTACGTCGTACGGGTCGTAGCCCGCGTCCTTCAGCATCGGATGGATGTCCGGCAGCTTCATCAGCGGCACCGCAACGTGGTGCCGATAGGCCTCCGGCGTCATGATCTCGTAGCTCGTACTCGGCGGGTTCTCCAGCACGCCGGCGAACGCCTTGCCCACGCCGTCCTTCACCAGCACCGCCTGCTCGAACGTCAGCCCGTCGGTGTACGGAAACAGCAGCGACTGCTGCAGCACCAGCGGCGCACGCGCCAGCACCGGGCTGTCGGCCGAATCACCCGCGCCCTGCGACAGCATGTCCGCCATCTGCGGAAAGTCCTTCAGCGTCTTGCCCGGATGCCCGTTCGTCTCCAGCGCATAGTCGGCAAAGCTCACCATCGCCTGGCCTTCCAACACCGCCTCGCGCGCCGTGTCCGTCTCATCCACCGCGATGTGCCGCTCGTCCTCGGCCTGGTTCTTCGCCGTGCCTTCGATCTCGTTGTCGTCCCACTTCGTCAGGCCCACCTTCTGGTCCTGCAGCGCGTGCGTCAGCTCGTGCGCCATCACCGGGGCCTGCTCGTCCAGCGACACCCAGTTCAGCAGGTTCATCACCTTCGTCTTGTTGTCATAGAACCCGGCAATCTGCTCCGTCAGCAGGCTCAGCAGAAACGGCTTCAGTTGAAAGCTCTGGTCCAGCAGCCCGAACTTCTTCAGCACCAGCTCGCTGCGCTCCATCCGCTTGGCGCCCTTGTCCTCGTCGAACTTCTTCCGCAGGTCCTTGTTCACGCTCTCGCGCGAGACGAACCGGCACTTCACCGGCGCCAGGATCGGCAGCTCCGTGTCCTTGCTCACAAAGTGCAGAATCCGGTCCTCGCTGGCGATCAGCTGCTTCTCCTGGTCCGGCGTCAGCAGCGTGTCCACCGGCGTCTTCGCCGCGCCGGAGTCCTCCGTAATCGTCGTCTGCCCGCTCTCCAACACCGGAGGCGTCGTCTTGCCCGCGCCGTCCGCCTGCTGCGCCCAGCCCTGCGCCGTCCCACCCGCCCACACCAACCCCACCCACATCGCACCCACCCGCACCGCTCGTCCGCTCACACTGCCTCCATCGTTCCCCCTACAGTGTACTCATCTGTACCCATGCAGCCCGCTCCCCCGGCGCTTCGGCGAACCAGCACAGGTGCACGATGCCCCGCCCAGAGCTGTCAAGCCCCACCCTCACCTAACCACTGCCTGCACAGGCACATCCAGAAAAATGATTAATAGCTCCAAGTCGCTACAATAGAGATAGGGAGTGTATGTCCCGGAACGAGCGCTGCACACGCACCGAACGGCTCGCCCCGCGCATCTCACCCTGGTCGGCCCCATCCCCCGAGTCCGACCCCAAGGTCCGACTCTGAAGTCCGACGCTAACCGTATTTGTATCAAGACTTTGACCCCAAAACCCCGGGAGGGGTACCAGGTCCAAAAGCCAGAAAGCCCGCATGACCGACCGCAGCACCCAACTCGACGCAATCCTCCACGGCGCGGCCTTCGCCCCCATGAACGAACAGGCCTTCCTGCGCGTCGCCGGCCCCGACGCCACCCGCTGGCTCAACGGCATGGTCTCCAACAACATCAAAGACCTCGCCGACGGAGAGCAGAACTACAACTTCCTGCTCAACGCCCAGGGCCGCATCCTCGGCGACTGCACCATCTACCGCCGTCCCACCTCCGCCGAACCCGAGTTTCTGCTGGAGACCGACCTCGCCCAGATCGACGCCGTCCACCAGACCCTCGAACGGTTCATCATTATGGACGACGTGGAGCTGAGCCGTGTGCTCACCGACAAGTTCGGCATCCTGCTCCTCGGCCCCGAGATCAGGATGGTCTTCATGCAGCTGCTCACTGACGGCGACAGCGACATCCAGAGCGATGGAACCGATGCCGCACTGGCCGTCGAGCCGTCCATCATCCTCTCTCGGCCCAACGCCAACATCCCCACGCTGGAGCTCTGGTTCGACTCCGCGCAGGACCAGGAGCGCGCCCTGCACAGGCTCCCCACGCTGCAGGCCACCGCCGTCTCCGCCGAAGCGCTCGAAGCCTACCGCATCCTCTGCGCCACCCCGCGCTACGGCACGGACATCCGCAACACCGAGAGCGCCAAAGACCTGCCGCAGGAGACCGCGCTCGACGGCACGCAGTCCCCCGCCCTCAACTTCAACAAAGGCTGCTACCTCGGCCAGGAGATCGTCGAGCGCATCCACTCGCGCGGCCAGGTTCACCGCACCTTCTGCCAGTTCCAGCTCTCCGGCCCCGTCCCGCAGCTTCCAGCCACGCTGGAAGCCAACGGCAAAGCGGTCGGTGAGCTGACCTCGGCCGCCGTCATTCCGCTGCCCACAGGCGACATCACGCTCGCCCTCGGCTACGCTAGACGTGAGGCCCTCGACCGCCGCGAGCCGCTCACCTACCCCGGCGGCACCGCCCTGAAAACTGAACCCTCGCAGCACACAACCAACCACTGAGAACTGAGAACACCCATGGCAGAGATCAAAGAGTTCGTCGTCAACGACCGTCGCAAGTTCACCGCAGAAGGCGAAGCCCGCCCCGACGCGCCACCCTCCGAACCCCGGCCCGCGCGGCCAGAGGCCAGCCTTGAGCCCACCTCCGACGAGAAGCTGGGCTCCTCCGCACGGCTGATCGACCACAACGCCGACCGCAGGTCGCCCGAGCCAGCCGCCGCCGCGGAGCCTGAACAGCCCGCGCCGCCGCCGCTCACCCCCGAGCAGACCGCCGAGGTCAGCCGCGCCTACGACGCCACCGTCGACCGCCTCGACACAGCCATCCGCTCCGCCAACCCCGGCATGGAACGCATCCCCGAGATGACCTTCGAGCGCGTCATCCACTCGCTCTACATGCAGGCGATGCTGCAGCTCGGCATGATGGCGCCGCCCGACCAGAAGCCGCAGGTGGACATCCTCGGCGCGCGCCAGACCATCGACATGCTCGCCGTCCTCGCTGGCAAGAGCGTCGGCAACCTCACGCCCGAAGAGTCCGTGCTGATGGACAACGCCCTCTTCGAACTGCGCATGGGTTTCCTGGAGATGACCCAGGCCCTCGCCCGCCAGGCCCAGACCAGGCAGGCACCCGGCGCTCCCGGAATGCCGCCCGTCCCCGGCGCAGGCCCCAGCATCGTTCGCTAAGGCCGCTCCATGCAGGCGACACTCACGTTTCTCGGTACCGGCACTTCGATGGGCGTCCCCACGCTCGGCTGCCGGTGCGCGGTCTGCACCGACGCGCACCGCCCCGGCTCGCCCAACCGACGCACCCGCCCGTCCGTCATGCTCTCCTACAACGACCGCAACGTCCTCATCGACACCGGTCAGGACTTCCACGCGCAGGCCGTGCGCGAGCGCATCGGCTCCATCGACGCGGTGCTCTACACCCACGGCCACGCCGACCACATCCTCGGCATGGACGACCTCCGCCCCCTCAGCTTCAAGAACCCCGGCGGCCTGCCGCTCTTCGCCGACGATGCAACCGCAGAGATCATCGAGCGCGTCTTCGAGTACACCTTCCGCAAGGAAGACCGTTACCCCACCAGCGCACGCGTCTCGATGAATCGCACTGCCGCCGTCGCCGGCTCGGCCATCAGACTCTTCGACGCAGAGATCATTCGCGTGCCCGTGCAGCACGGCCGCCAGACCATCGCAGGCTACCGCATCGGCAACGCCGCGTATCTCACCGACGCCAGCGAGATTTCCACCCAGAGCCTGCCGCTGCTCGAAGGCCTCGACATCCTCATCCTAGACGCGCTGCGCCGTGAACCCCATCCCACGCACATGAGCCTCGCCACAGCCATCGAGACGGTGAAGACGATCGCGCCGCGCCGCGCGTTTTTTACGCACATCTCGCATGACCTCGACCACAACACCGTCAACGCCGAACTGCCCGCGCATATCCGCCTCGCGCACGACGGCCTGAGACTGGACTTCGACATCGCATGAAGATCGCACGCTCGCTCTCCGAACTCGCCAGCTACACGCAACGCTCCGTCGTCACCATCGGCAACTTCGACGGCGTCCACTGCGGCCATCGCATGGTCATCGCCGCCGTCCGCGAACGCGCCACACAGCTCGGCGCAGCTTCCGTGGCCGTGACCTTTGACCCGCATCCCGCGCATGTTCTACGCACCGACTCGCGACTGCCGCTCATCACGCCGCTCGCGCAGAAGCTGGACCTGCTCGGTGCTACAGGAATCGACCTCGCGCTCGTC
Source organism: Acidobacteriota bacterium (assembly GCA_021798655.1). Next base: position 5,851 of record JAJZFE010000461.1, read on the forward strand.
CTTCCCTTCACCGACGAGCTGCGCCACTGGACCGCGCGCCACTTCGCCACCACCGTGCTGCGCGACACACTCCACGCCGCCGAGGTCCACGAAGGCGAGACCTTCCGCTTCGGCTACGATGCCGAAGCAGGCATCGACAGCCTCACCACGCTCGGAACGGAACTCGGCTTCACCGTCCGCACCTACGAACCACGCACCCTGCGCGGCGCGGCCATCTCGTCCAGCCGCGTCCGCGCGCTCATCGCCGCCGGAAACATGCACGAAGCACGCGCGCTGCTGGGCCGCAGCTTCAGCGTCCGCAGCACACCGGCCTCAGGCCGCGGCTACGGCACCCGCTACGCCGTGCCCACGATCAACCTGGCACCCTACGCCGAGCTGCTGCCCGCGCACGGCGTCTACATCACTACCCTGAGCATCGCCACAGACCGCGCGCCGCGCCTCTTCCACGGCGTTACCAACGTCGGCAACCGCCCCACCTTTGGCGCAGACTCCTTCGCCGTAGAGACGCACCTGCTCGACTTCAAGCCGATCGACCTCGACGAGCAGACACCGCTGGAGATGGTTTTTCTGCAACGCCTCCGCCCAGAGCGCCGCTTCGAGTCGCCAGAGTTGCTGCGCGAGCAGATCATGCGCGACGTTGCGCGCGCCTCGCGCTACTTCGAACTCGGCAAGGCTTTGCACTGCTTCTCGCTTTAGCTACTGAGGCTTCGACTGAGCCTTCGCCCTGCTGGCCGCGGCCTTCGTAGCAGGATAGTTCGTCACGCTGTCCAGCCGCTGCGCAGAAGGGACGTCGTCTGGTGCAGCCTGATTCTGTATCGAGAGCGGCGGCGACGACTGGCTCGGCGCGCCGGAATCGCTGTCATCCTCAGGCTCGGCAACAGGCACATCGCGCGGCTTCGGCCGCACCACATCCGCCGCCGAAAGCGGCACCGCCAGCGTCTTCTTCGGTGCTCCCTGCTGTGCGAACGACTCGCTGGGCTTGTCCGCTACGGCCGCCTTCATGAAGCTCATCCACATCGGCAGCGCCGCGCGCGCACCAGTCTCTTTCTCGCCGAGCGACTGACGGTTGTCGAACCCGATCCACGTTCCGCATGTGACCGACGGCGAGAAGCCGATGAACCAGGCGTCCGTGTAGTTGTTAGTCGTACCGGTCTTGCCGCCGAAGGCATGGTGCATCTGCGCGGCCGCTGCCGCTGTCCCATGCTGCACCACGGCCTGCAGCAGCACCATCATCTCGCGTGCAATATCCAGCGTGATGACCTCACGCACCTCCGGCGTCGGCTCCGGCATCACCGTTCCATCCGCTTGCTCCACGCGACGAATGTAGTGCGGCGCAATCCGTATCCCGTCGTTCGGAAACACCGAGTATGCGCCTACCTGCTCGGCCAGCGTGATGTCCGCCGAACCGATCGCCACGGGCAGAAAGTTCGGAATGTTGCTCGTGATGCCGAACCGGTGCGCGACATCGATCACCTTCGCGATGCCAACCTTGTCGGCCAGCCGCAGCGCCGGAATGTTGCGCGACTCCGCGAACGCATCCACCAGAGTCATGGAGCCGCGATAGTCCGCCTCGTAGTTGTGCGGCGTGTACGGTCCACCAGCGGTATAGAAGGTCGTCGGCGTGTCGAGCACGGTGTCGCTCGGCTTCATCCCCGCTTCCATCGCGGCGGTGTAGTCGTAGGGCTTGAACGACGAACCAACCTGCCGCTGAGCCTGCGTCGCACGGTTGAACTGGCTCAGCTGAAAGTCGCGACCACCCACCATCGCGAGCACTTCACCGTTCGAGTTGTCCACCGCCATCATCGAAGCCTGCGCACCGGAGTCCTGCTCCAACGCCACATGCAGCGGGCCAGCAACAGGCGCGTTCACCACGCGCACGTATACGACATCACCAACCGTGGCCAGGTCCGTCGCCCTGGGACGCTGCGTCCATGTCCAGTCGTTCGCAGTCAGCGCGGCGCTCTGCGTACCAAGCCGAACCACCATCTTCGCCGCAGAGACCTCCGTGACGAGCGCATGGTAGTACGAGCCTTCGTAGATCGGCTGGCTCCAGTCCACATGCCTGTAAGCATCCAGCGTGACGCCCTCGGCCAGCACATTCTCCGCAGGCTTCTTCCACCCGCGCCTGCGCTCATAGGCAGCCGCTCCATCAAGCACTGCGGCCTCCGCTGCGTGCTGCAGGTTGATATCGAGCGTGGTGTACACACGCAGCCCTGCGCCATGCACCTCATCGCTGCCAAACTCGCGTTCGAGCTGCCGACGCACCTCTTCAACGAAGTACGGCGCCTCCTCATTCGAGGGTGCCTCCAGGTGCAGTCCAAGCGGCTCGGCCTTGGCCTGCATCGCCTGCTCCGGGGTGATCTTGCGATCGGTCAGCATCTCCTGCAAAACCAGGTTTCGGCGTCGCAGCGCACGCTCAGGATTGCGGACCGGCGAATAATACTCGGGCCCCTTGGGCAGCGCCGCCAGCAGCGCTGCTTCTGCCAGCGTCAGGTCGCGGGCATGCTTGCTGAAGTAATACTCACTGCCGGCCTCGAAGCCATACGTGCCGCGGCCCAGATAGATCTGGTTCGCGTACAGCGTGAAGATCTGCTCCTTGGTAAAGTGCCGCTCGATCTCCAGCGTCAGCGCAATCTCCTGCACCTTGCGCGCGTACGTTTTTTCGGCAGAGAGAAACAGGTTCCTCGCCAGCTGCATCGTCAGTGTTGACGCACCCTGCACCTTTCCGTGGGTGTGGATGTCTTCGTACGCTGCTTCGATCATGCGCGGCAGGTTCACACCGCCGTTTGACTCGAAGTTCTTGTCTTCGATCGACAGGATCGCCTCGCGCAGCACGGGTGGAATATCGTCGTAGCCCACCACCACGCGCCGTTCCAGCGCAAACGATCCAAACGCTTTGCCGTGGATATCGTAAAGCTCAGTCGTCGTATCCGGCCGGTAGCGTTCCAACTCCGCCATCTGCGGCAGGTTGATCGAAAACACGAGAACGAGTCCCAGCGTGACACCGAGTACCGACGAAGCCAGCAGCAATGCGGCCAACGCGGCGCGCTTCTCCAGAGCTCGCGTTCGAGGGCTGCGCGCATCCACATCCCGAAGCGGGAAGCGAAGCATGGCGCGCCACAACAACGACCACGAGCGTCTCGTGTCGTTCAGCGGAGCCGGTTTTGTTGGATCTCGTGTCGCCACGGCTGATCCAACCTTACTACGCGTTACTGTGAATTGAGCGAGGCAGCAGGCTACGCAGTCTTGGCCTTCAGCATGTCTAACGCCTTGGTCAACTGGTCATCCGGTGCCGCCGGTTTCTTCGGAGTCTTCGGGACCGACTGCGCGCCCGGCACTGCTGGCACCGAAGCCGTGTCATCGCCTTGGTCGTCCATTGCGGACGCAACCAACGTTGCCGGGGTCACAGCATCGTCTTCGAACTTCTTGCCAGCTGGCGATGCGTACTTCGCAATGGAGAGAATCACAGCTCCGCCATCCGGAAGGTCAAACGTCTTCTGCAGCGAGCCTTCACCGAAGGTCTTTTCACCAACCAGGTCGCCGCGCTTGTCATCCTGAATCGCACCGGCCACCAACTCTGCCGGACCGGAAGTACCGCGGTTCACAAGCACCACCAGCGGAGAAGTTGCATCGATCGCTTTGGAGGTCTCTGCCGTGAACGTCTGCCTGGGATACTTCTGCCCTTCGAGCGTCGCAATCGTGCCGCTCGGCACGAAGAAATTCGTCAACCGCACCGCCTCGTTCATATCGCCAGCGGCCACATCGCGGAGATCGAGCAGCACCTTCTTCTGGCCAGTCTTCTCTGCGGTCTTCAGCTTCTGTTCCACTTCATCCACGTGGACTTTGTCGAGGGCCACGGGCTTCAGGTAGAGGATCGAAGAGTTCTCATAAAACTGCTCAGCGACCGGCGGCTCTTCGACGACAGCGCGCGTGAGCGTGATCTTGTCCGGGTCAGCCTTGCGCGGACGAATGACGACCAACTGCAACTCACTGCCGGGGGTGCCCTGCAACAGCATCTCGATCATGGCCAGAGAAAGATCGCGCGTGTCCTGCGTACCGATCGCTTCGATCAGGTCCCCGTCGCCGAGGTTTGCCTTGTCGGCGGGGCTGCCCGGAACCACGGAGATGACAGTCGCGTATCCGAATCGCTTAGAGACGTTCAGACCAAACTGCGCCTTGCCGCCCTTATCGTCCTTGTACGTCTTGTAGTCCGCCGGGGTCAGGTAGCTGGAGTCCGCATCGAGCGATTCCAGCAGGCCACGCAGCGCGCCCGTTGTTACATTCGGGATGTTGGGCACCGAAACATAGTCGGACTGAACATGCTGCAATACCTCGCCGTAGACGTTGATCTGCTTGTAGGCGTCAGCCTGGGCATCATCGCCGGCGGCGCGCACGCCATACACATTCACGCCCAGAAAGACGCCGACGATCAACGCAACCGAGACGGCAAGTAAGGTTATCTTCAGGCTCTTTGGCATAGCTTTGTGCATCACTCCACGGCGGGGATTCTGACCTGCAAACTGCGACTGCTGAACAATCTTCTGCCTGTCGCTGGATTAGACGTACCTTGCAGCGATCCTGGTAGTGACCGCCAGCGACAGTTGTTGAAATGATACTCTCATCTTCGGATGAGAGAGTTTCGCTGACTCAGCCGTAGCCCCCCGCCCAGGCTGGTTGTCTGCACACAGTGTGAATTGGTGGCGGTGAGTGGAATCGAACCACTGACCTACGGGTTATGAGTCCGTCGCTCTAACCATCTGAGCTACACCGCCGGTGCCCTTCACAGGGCGAGAGCAGACTGCATCGAGCGACCCGGACCCCGGCCGCGACATCAGCCGCTGTACCCATCATAAGTTTCGCGTACTTTAAGGTCAACCTTGGCACTCATGTTTCATCGCTCGCAACCGCTTCTCGCCGCGCTGGCACTGGCGAAATCCTCTCCGTGCAGGGTGGACAGCGACTCGCTGCAGTGTCGGCTGCTCAACTACCTGCACCTGCTGCAGGTGATCGGCGCGGTGCTGGCCGTGCTGCTGGCGGTCGTTCTTGCCTTCGCGGTGCAGTCCTGGATCGCGAGCCGCGATGCCGGCGACCTGCCTACGGCCGGATCGAACTCGACGAAAGGAACACGGCGATGAACTCTACCCTGCCTCCCCCCCGGCCACGGGTGCTGGGCGTGATTCCGGCGCGGCTGGGCTCCACCCGGCTGCCGGGCAAGGTGCTGCGGCTGCTGCACGGGGAGCCGCTGCTCGGCTGGGTGTACCGCGCGGCGCGGGCCTGTCCCGCGCTGGACGACCTGGTGATCGCCGCTGACTCGGACGAGGTGCTGGCGCTGTGCACCGAGCGGGAGTGGCCCTGCCTGCTGACCTCGCCGCGGCTGCCCAGCGGCACCGACCGGCTCTATGCCGTCTCGCGCAGCCTGCCGGCCGACATCTACGTGAACATCCAGGGCGACGAACCGCTGCTGCACCCGGAGCACATCACGGCACTCCTGACGCCGTTCAACCAGCCTGGCGTCGATGTCACCACGCTGAAGGTCCGCTGCACGGCGGACAACATCGCCAACCCGAACGCGGTGAAGGTCGTCACCGCTGCGGACGGCCGCGCGCTGTACTTCTCGCGGGCGACCATACCGTACGACCGCGACGCCGAGGGCCGCGCGCACTACTGGAAGCACCTCGGGCTCTATGCCTATCGCCACGCCGCGCTGGAGCGGTTTGCGGCGCTGAAGCCGAGCGAACTGGAGCAGACCGAGCGCCTGGAGCAGCTGCGGCTGCTGGAGAACGGCATCAGCCTGTACGTCGCAGAGACGCCGTTCGATACCATCGGCGTGGACACCGAGGACGACCTGCGCCGCGTGGAGGCGATTCTGCAAGGTCGTTAGGCGATGCAGCCACACCGTTCGGACTTGGCACCCACCCCCTGTTTTGGGGGTAAAGTCTTGACGCGTATAGGCTTAGCTTCGGACTTCCGGTTCGACCTCTCCCCCGGGCCAACCCTTCTGCCGCAGCCCACCGACTGCCTTACTTTCTATTCTAAACGGTCTGTCAAGTGCCGCGTACGGCATGATTCCAGCACCATCCGGCAGACCGCTACAGCGCGTCGATGGCTACCTTGAGCTGGTCGCCGGCGACGACGGCGGTGACGGATTCGAGCGAGCGGACGACCCAGGAGGCTCCGGCGTCGCGGAGGTCCTGCTCCGGGGTGGTGCCGAGCACGGCCACCACGCGGGCTCCGGCGGCGACGCCGGCCTGCACGCCGTTGGGCGCGTCCTCAAAGACCAGGCACTGCTGCGGAGGCACACCTGCGCCGTCGATGCCCAGACGCGCAGCACCCATCAGATACGGTTGCGGGTCGGGCTTGCCGCGCGTGACCATGTTGGCGGAGATGAGCCGGTCGGGCTGGGGCAGCCGCGCCGCACGCAGCCGCGCCGCCAGCAGAGGATCCGTGGCCGAGGTCACGATGGCCCAGCGCTCCAGGGGCAGGCTCTGCAGCAGAGCCCGCGCGCCGGGCAGCACAATGATGTCGTCCACGTCGGCGATCTCCATCGTCTCGATGCGTAGCAGGCCCTCAGCCACATCGACGCCCGGTGCGAGGTGGCGGACGATGTCCTCGGCGCGGACGCCGTGGGGAATCGTAACCTGCTCCCAGTTGGCGATGCCGTAGTGCCGCGCCCACTGCTTCCAGCAGCGCTCGGCGCTGGCGATGGAGCTGACCAGCACGCCGTCCATGTCAAACAACATTCCTGCTGCGTCTACCGTCACCACACCCAAGCCCTGCTCCTGTTCTGTGCTGCGATTCTGCGTCGAGCGTTCGTGTACATCGCTTGTCGGGTTCGACAAAACGCAGATTCCCTGCGGGAATGACAAACAAAAACACCTCGTCCAGACCGAATCAGAGTCTTCCTCGATGAGGTTCAGCTTGCTAGATGAGGTTCAGCTTGCCGGCGGCCTTCAACTCGGCGACGACCTTGCCGACATCCTGGGAGCCGTCCCGCGTGGTGATGAGCGTGGCGTCGTCCGTCTCCACCACGACGAGGTCCTTGACGCCGACCAGCGCGATGGTCTTCTTCGGCGCATAGACATAGCAGCCGGTGGAGTTGATCTGCACGCTGTGATCGGCCTCGATGACGTTGCCGTTCGGCACCTCCTTGCACTCGGAGACGAACTCATGCAGCGCGGCCCAGGAGCCGAGATCGTTCCAGGCGAAGTCCGCCGGCAGGCAGTAGAGTTCACTGGCGACCTCACCCTTGGCGGAGCGGGGTTCGAGCACGGCGTAGTCGATGGAGATGGACTCGCACTGCGGGTACAGCTCTGCGAAGACGGTGTCGAACTCCGGCGTGCCCCAGGCTGCGGCGATGGTCTGCAACAGCGGCGCCATCTTCGGCGCGTGCTCGCAGATGGCGTCGGCGAGCGTTCTGGCGCTCCAGAGAAACATGCCGCTGTTCCACGCATAACGGCCGGAGCGGATGAAGCCGCGGGCGGTCGCGGCTTCGGGCTTCTCGGTGAAGCGGCGGACGCGGCGGACGGGGATGGCCTCACCGCCAATGGTCATCGGCGCGGCGGCTTCGCCCATCTCGATGTAGCCGTAGCCAGTCTCTGCGCGGGTGGGTGGCACGCCGAGCACGACCATGCGCGGACCGGACGCAGCCAGCTTGATGCCGGCGCGCAGGATCATGTGATAGCGCGCGATGTTGCCGATGGTGTGGTCCGACGGGAAGACGCCGATGACCGCATCCGGGTTGTCGCGAAGCAGGAGAAACGCCGCCAGAGCACACGCCGGTGCTGTGTTGCGCGCCTCGGGCTCGCGCAGGATGTGGTCGCGCGGCATTTCGGGAAGCTGTGCTTCGATGGTTCGGTTCAGGAAGTCGTTCGTGATGACCCAGACATCGTGGCCGGGCATCATATCTTCGAGCCGGGCCACGGTCTGCTGGATCATGGTGCGTTCGCCGTCAAGCTGCAACACCTGCTTGGCGCGGCTGCGACGGCTGCGCGGCCAGAAGCGGGTGCCACTGCCGCCTGCCAGTACAACGGCCGCAAACGCCGGGCCGGTCCTGCCATGTAGTTCTGCCATACTGCTTCCTTCCGGTACCAGAACGCGCTACAGCTTTGCGAGAAACTCGCGGATGCGCGCAACGCCCTTGTCGATGACATCGGCCGAGACGGCATAGCTGAGACGGATGTGCTCCTGCGTGCCAAAGGGCTCTGCCGGCACGACGACGACGTGCGCCTCAGTCAACAGTTTGGATGCGAGATCGCTGGCCGAGGTGATGCCGCCCTTGCCGATAAACGCGCTGATGTTGGGATAGACGTAGAACGCGCCCTCGGGCACGGTGCAGGTGAGGCCGGGGATGGACTTGAAGCCTTCCAGCACGCGGTCACGGAGCTGGATGTAGTCCGCACGCATGTCCACGACGCACTGCTGGCTGGCGGTGAGCGCAGCGATGGACGCGCGCTGCACCATGCTGGCCGTGTTGCTGGTGGACTGCGACTGCAGCTTGCTCATGGCCGCGATGATGGGCTTGGGGCCGAGCGCAAAGCCCGCGCGCCAGCCGGTCATGGCGTAGGTCTTGGAGAGCGAGCCGAGCACGATGATGTGCTCCTTGCACTCCGTGCAGCTGGCGCCGGAGACGATCTCGCCGTTGAAGCTGAGGTAGACGTAGCACTCGTCGAGCAGCACGTAGACGCCGTGCTTGTGCGCGAGCCGCACGATGGCGTAGAGGTCTTCGGTGGGCAGCACTGCGCCGGAGGGGTTCGACGGCGTGTTGAGGATGATGGCCTTGGTCTTCGGCGTGATGGCGGCTTCAATCATCGCTGCGGTGACGCGGAAGTTTTCGGCCTCGCTGGTCTGCACGAAGACAGGCGTGCCGCCGGCGAACTCGATGATGTCCTTGTAGGAGACCCAGTACGGCACGGGCACGATGACCTCGTCGCCGTGCTCGATGAGCACCTCGACGGCGTTGAAGATGGCGAGCTTGCCGCCGGCGGAGAAGACGCACTCATCGACCGCATAGCTGGTGCCGAAGTCGGCGGCGTGGCGATCGACGATGGCCTTGCGAACCTCGGGGATGCCGGCAACGGCGGTGTAGCGCGTGAAGTTCTTCTCGATGGCCTCGATGGCCGCGGCCTTGATGTGCTGCGGCGTGGAGAAGTGCGGCTCACCAGCGCCGAAGTCGGCGAGGTCGATGCCGGCGGCCTTCATCTTGAGCGCTTCGGCGGTGATGGCCATGGTGGCCGAAACTTCGATACGGTTGATGCGGTCGGTGAGAACCTTGGTGGCGGTGGCTGTGCTCATGACTTCTAGTATTTCAGCTTTGCCGGTGGAGATAAAGCGGGGGCTGGCTATGCGGTTTCAGCGGCGTTTGCGAAGAACCCATGTCGTCATACAGCGGTGGTCCTGGACGACCGTGGTCTTGAGCGGGTCTTCGAGCAGGGCGTCCATCTGCGCGGTCATGGTGAGCAGCGCGTCCTGGTCGACGAGGAACCACTCGGAGCCGTCGCCGATGCGGTAGATGTGGCCGCGAAGGCGAGGGAAGTCCATGCCGATGCGCGAGCCGAGGCGGCAGAAGAGCATCCCGCCGGGACGGAGGACGCGCCACAGCTCTTCGAGCATGGCGAGGAAGTGCTGCTCGTCGCGCGCAAAGTGCAGCACGGAGTTGCAGAGGACGACGTCGGCGCTGGCGTCGGCGAAGGGCATCGCCTCGATGACGCCGGCGCGGAAGTTGTCGGGAGGCAGAGTGGGTGCGATCTCGGCGGCGAGGTTGCGGACGTGCGCGACTGCGTCGGCGCTGGCGTCCAGCGCAAACACCTTGCAGCCCATGCGCAGCAGGTAGACGAGGTTGCGCCCGTAGCCACAGCCGGCGTCGAGCACGGTCATGTCACTGGTGATATTGCCACGCAGAATCTGGTCGAAGACGTAGATGTCGATCTGGCCGAACTGCTGCTGCAGAGAGAGTGTCTTCACTAGGCAAGTCTAACGGCAGCTTCACGCAATGAACGCAGGAGTGGCGTCATCATTCTGTCTTCCTCGTCCAACTCGGGAAATGCGAACTCTGCTGGTACGCGCACGTTACCCAGCGCGTCTTCCCAAGGGTACTCAGTATTGTCCGGCCGCGAACCAAGCGCGTCGCACGCAGGTGCGGACAGCTCAATCTCACGTGCCAGTATCTTGATCCGTCGCAACTGAAAACCTGAGACAAGTTGCGTACCGTTCAGGCTGCGGAAGATGACAGGAAGGTATTTTTCCACCACGGCGTGCGTCCGCGTAACAGAATTTTCTCCTGCGTAGAGGTACGCCTTGCACACCTTTTCGGCGGCCATCTGCAGCAGGTGCAGCCGCTGGCATTTGGACGATCCCGACAAGGCCAGGGACTGACGCGTGTCTAAATCGCAAATTGCCTGACGCGCAAATCCTTTCGCCCATTCCGTATTGCTGGCAGTCAAAGCTCAACCTCAGGCGGCGTGCAGTTCACGGTCGATGATCCAAACGCTTCCGTTCACAAGTACTTTACGGTTTTCGATCTCCTCGAATTGACGCGGGGAGATTTCAAGAATCAACGAAGGATATGGAACCCCGCGACCCGGATTTGCAGCAAACGCCACCGGCTCAAAGTCCGTCTCAATCGTTCCCTCGACGACCTCCAACAACTTGATCGGCTCTCGAAGATCGTTGTCATCATGAGGACCAAGCAGGAAGACCCTCCGCAGATCAGGTTCAATGCTAAAGTGGGCTTTGGCCAGAGCCATTGCTGTGTCGATCTTTGACTTTTGCATGTCGACCTCCACAACTAGTTATACTTCACACGCGCCTGCAGGCGTGCCATCACGTTGGCCGGTACGAGCGTGCTGACATCGCCGCCGAGTTCGAAGACGCCCTTGATCAGCCGCGAGCTGACGTAGGTGTATCGCTCGGCGGGCATCATGAAGAGCGTCTCCAGCTCGGGGTCGAGCTTGCGGTTCATCATCGCCATCTGCATCTCGTACTCGTAGTCGGAGATGGCGCGGATGCCGCGCAGCACGGCCTTGGCACCCTGCTGGCGTGCGAAGTCCACGAGCAGGCCGTCGAACATGGTCACGCTGACGTTCGCCAGGCCCGCGGTAGCTTCGCGCAGCATCTCCACACGCTCCGGCACCGTGAACAGCGGGGTGCCCTTCTGCGAGTTGCGGAGCACGGCGACGACGAGCTCGTCCACGATGCGCGAAGCGCGCGCGATGAGGTCGAGATGCCCGTTGGTGGGCGGGTCGAACGTGCCGGGATAGATCGCCCTGGTGACTTTTTCTGTCGTCATGATTGCCCA
>JAJZFE010000491.1 GCA_021798655.1 Acidobacteriota bacterium
GTATGTGTATGTATAGGTTTGCAAGCTCGGCGCGAAGGGCCTGGAAAAGATCATCGAGATCAAGCTCACCGAAGACGAGCAGGCCGCGCTGAACAAGAGCGCCGCAGCGGTGAAGGAACTCTGCACGGTGATCGGCGTCGCGTAGGTCCTGCGCGGACGACGAGACGTAGCCGCGCTGCAAAGCAGAAGGCCCGCTCATCCGAGCGGGCCTCCTGCTTTTTGTGGATCAATCGGCGCTACACGTCGAGCCGATTTGAGGCCGCCACACGACCGTACCAGTGGCCTGAGTCCTTGATGGTTCGTTGCTGGTTGCGGAAGTCGGTGTAGATGAGACCGTAGCGTTCGGTGTAGCCCTCGGCCCACTGGAAGTTATCGAGCAGCGTCCACGCATGGTAAGCGCGAACGCGCGCGCCGTCAGCCATTGCGCGGGAGAGTTCGGCAAGCACCTCGCGGTACCACTCGATGCGGCGCACGTCAGGCACTCGCCCCTGCAACTGTGCGTCGGGCCCATCCAGATAACCGCAGCCGCTCTCGGTGATCTCGATGGCCGGATGGTTGTAGTCGCGGCTGATGCGCGTAACGAGGTCGTAGATGCCGCGCGGCCATATCTCCATGCCCGACTCGGTAAGCGGACCCACCGTGGGCATTGCGGCACGAAACCTCGTGTAGGGGTCGCGGCCTCCGGGCGAGTTGCTCTCGATCTCCGTGCCGCTGAAGTTGCCGCCGCTCTGGAACGTCTCCTTGCTGGCGTCCGAGACCACGCGCCGCGTGTAGTAGTGAAAGCCCACCCAGTCCAGTGGCGCATGGAGAAGCTTTTCGTCGCCGGGCTTGAAGCCCATCAGGTCGAGCGGCGGCTCGCCAACAAACGCGTTGGGATAACGCCCGTGCATCGCGGCTTCCAGGAAGAAGACATTGTTCATCGCGTGATAGCGCTCGGCCGCGGCGCGATCGTCCTCGGAGTCGGTCTTCGGATACGCGGGCGCCATCTCGTACGCGCTGCCGATGGTAGCCTTCGGCGAGACAGCTTTGACAGCGCGATGCGCCTCTCCCTGCGCGAGTGCGAGCGTGTGCGTCGCCTTCAGAAAGTCGCCGAAGCTGGTGCGGCATGGCGGAAACGTGCCTGCGGCATAGCCCATGAACGCGATGGCCCACGGCATGTTGAACGGTGCCCAGACCGTGACGCGGTCGCCGAGGTGCCTGGCGAGAATGCCGGCATACTCCGCAAAATAATTCGCCAGCTCACGATTGGGCCAGCCGCCGCGGTCTTCAAGCGCCTGCGGTAGATCCCAGTGATACATCGTGCACCACGGACGAATGCCGGCCTCCAGCAGCGCGTCCACAAAACGGCTGTAGTGGTCGATGCCTTTCATGTTCGGCGCGCCGACCCCGGTAGGTTGTATGCGCGGCCACGAGATGGAGAAGCGGTAGCTCTTGATGTTGAGCTGCTTGGCAAGCGCAATGTCCTGCGGATAGAGGTGGTACTGGTCGCAGGCGACATCGCCGGTCACGCTGCCGCGCACCTTGCCGGGTGTGTGCGTGAAGCGATCCCAGATGGACTCGCCCTTGCCGTCCACGTTCCACGCACCTTCGTTCTGATACGAAGCCGTGGCGACGCCCCAGAGAAAGCCATCAGGAAAACGAGCCTGCTGGATGACGGAGTCGGGGACCGAACCTGGAGCCGGCACGGATGAACGCTGGGCCACAGCGGGGCCGATCTCCGGTGCCAGTGCAGCGCCTGCGAAGGCCGCAAGTGAGCGGGCAGCAAACTGACGACGATTCATAGTCAAACCTTTATCTACAAGAGAATTGTGCAGCGACAAGCACCGACCATCGTACACCGGTCCCTGCGGTGGGCAGCGCGGCATTGCATGAACCGCGAAAAAAGAAGAAGAGCCTGATCGAAGGCTCTTCCTCTTTGCGGTGTCTCGGTTGCTGTAGTGATTAGTCGCGATTGATCGTGACGCTCTCCAGCACGACGGGCTTCTTCGGTCGGTCCATGCCGTCGCGTGCCACCTTGCTGATCTTCTCCACGATGTCGTAGCCCTCGGTCACTTCGCCGAAGATGGTGTGCTTGCCCGTGAGCCAGCTCGTGTCCGTCACGGTGATGAAGAACTGGCTGCCGTTCGTGTTGGGGCCGGCGTTGGCCATGGCCAGCTTGCCCGGCGTCTTGAAGTGGTGCGGGCTGCCCTTGGTCTCGTCGGCAAACTTGTAGCCGGGGCCGCCCATGCCGGTGCCCTGCGGGTCGCCGCCCTGGATCATGAACTCCGGGATCACGCGGTGGAAGATGCTGCCGTCATAGAGCTTGTCGCCCTTCTTGCCGGGCGCGTTCCACTCCTTGCTGCCTTCGGCCAGGCCGATAAAGTTCGCGACCGTCTCCGGCGCTTCGGCCTCGAACAGCTTGCAGACGATAGTGCCTTCGGATGTCTTGAAGGTTGCTGTGGTGGACATTGGTTCTCCTTGCTTCGTTGGGTGAGTCTTTCGTGGATGAGGTCCGCACATCGCTTGTCATTCCGCAGCGCAGCGGAGGAATCTGCATTCGTCCCGGCAACGACGCCGGGCCTAATGGCTTGCTGGCGGCGTCTGTGGCGTCGCACCCGCCGGAATCACATTCTGCGGCCCCGGCGGCACCACCGCCTGCGGCTCAGGCGGAATCGGTTGACCCTCCGGCACAATCGTCACCTTGTTCAGGATCACCGGCGTCAGCGGCCTGTCCTCCGGGCTGCGATCCACGCGCGCAATCGTTGCCACGATCAGCGCGGAGTGCGCATCGCACAGGCCGAAGATGTTGTACTTGCCATCCAACTCCGGCTGCGGCGCTTCGGTGATGAAGAACTGGCTGCCATTCGTGTTCGGGCCGGAGTTCGCCATCGCCAGCACACCGGGCCTGTCGAACCGCAGTGCCGGCGAAAACTCGTCGTTGAAGTAGTAGCCCGCGTCGCCTGTGCCGTTGCCGGCCGGGTCGCCGCCCTGAATCATAAAGCCGGGAATGACGCGGTGAAACGTCGTGCCGTCGTAGAACGGTTTGCCCGTCACCTGCTGCTTGCTCACGTAGTCCGTGTACGGCTTCGTGCCCGTCGCGAGGCCGATAAAGTTCGCGGAGGTATTCGGCGCCTCCGTCGTAAACAGCTTGCAGGTCATCCGCCCCATCGTCGTATCAAACAGCACGGTGGGGCCTGTGGGCACAGCCGGCGGAGCGTCATGCGCCACGGTGGAGGGTGCGTCGGGCAGCGCGGCCGGCGTCTGTGCAGCGGGGGGGGAGGGTGCCTGTGCCAGCGCGCCGCAGCCAGCCAGCGCAATCGTACACAGCAGAGTTCGAACGGGGAGGGAGGCAGTCATCATGAATAGGTGTCTTCGCAAACGTCCTTACTCGTTAAGGCTACTCCATTCGCGCCTCGGTTGAAAGGGCGCGGCTACTTCTTCATCGGCGCGGTCGCCACTCCGACGAACGAGTCGGCCGTGCCGTAGTACAAAAACCACTGGCCATGCAGCGGCACCAGGCCCTCGGCAAACGTGGTGCCTGCGGCATACTGCCCCGTGCGTTCGAACGCGCGCTCGGGCTGAAACACAGGCTCGTCCGTGCGGGCGAGCATCGTCGCCGGGTCGTCCGCAGAGAACAGCGCCTCTCCCACCGAGTACGCTCCGGGCGCAATCGCCGGATCGCCCACCAGAGTATTCGCCGCTGGTGTGTCCTTCGCATTCGAGTTCTTCGCGTTGTACAGCAGCACGATGCCGCGGCTCGTCAGCACCGGCGGTGGTCCGGCCTCCGGAAAGCCGCTGTCGAAGCGGCCTGCGCGCGCGGCCAGCAACACGCGTGGCTGCTGCGTCGCGGCGTCGAGCACCGGCGTCCAGTGGATCAGGTCCTTCGACGTTGCCAGCCGAATCTGAATCTCGCCCCAGTACATCCAGTAGACGCCGTGCACGCGCGCAGCAATCAGCCTGTCGCCGCGCAACTCCGTCAGTATCGCCGCGGATTTATACATCAGGCTCTTGTAGCGGCCCTGCTCCGCGGCATCAAACGCGGGACCGTGCTTGGTCCAGTGCTGCAGGTCCTTCGACGTGGCAATGCCCACCGTGTACGTTCCGCGGTCGCGCGCCCACTGCGTGTACGTCACCACGTAGCTGCCGTCCGGTGCCTGCACCACGCGCGGGTCTTCAACGCCACCAGGAAACTCGTGCGTCTTCTGCGCATCGTTCGCCATGGTGAGCACCGGCGCAGGCAGCGTCTTGAAGTGGAGGCCGTCCGCGCTCGTCGCCAGCCCCAGCCGCGATGTGTGGCTGCCGATGCTGCTGTCACCCGAGTCGT
>JAJZFE010000148.1 GCA_021798655.1 Acidobacteriota bacterium
AGCGGAGGGATCTGCTTCGTGTACGGGCGACTACACCGGATCGCAATCCGCCCTACGCCTCCAGCTTCACGTGCTTCGCATTCATCTGCGCGCGAATCACCAGCTCCGCCGCCAGGAGGCACTGCGTCTGGTCCTGTGCCGTGTGCGTGCGGTTCACTACATCGGCCACCAGCAGCCGTCCAAACGGCAGGTCGCCCTGGCTGCAGTCGATATACCTCGACTGCTTCTGGTCCACGATGAACAGGTTGTTCCCCTGCTTGCTCACCGCAACGTTGGTATATTTGCGGACCTCAATATATCCCTCCGTGCCCAGGATAAACAGGCGACCGTCGCCCCACGTCCCCAGCCCGTCCGGCGTAAACCAGTCCAGCCGCACGTAGCCCAGCCCGCGGTTGCCGCGCAGCACCATGTCGCCAAAGTCCTGGAACCGCGGATGCTGCGGATGCGCCACGTTCGCCACCTGCGACTCCACCACCTCCGCCGACGTCGATCCCGTGTAGTACAAAAACTGCGCCACCTGGTGCGAGCCGATGTCGTTCAAAATCCCACCGCCCAGCTCCGGCTCCCAGTACCAGTCCGGCCGGCCCATGCCGCCGCCCGCATCGCCGTGGCCCTGGTGAATCTGGTGCGGCGCAATGTTGATCGTCTGGATCACCCGTCCGATCGCTCCCGCCTGCACCAGCTCGCCCGCCTGCACCGCCGCCGGCACCTCCAGCAACTCGCTATAGAGAATCGCATAGATTCGATGCGTCTCCGCGATCGCCTTCTTCACCGCGTCCAGCTGCTCCAGCGTCAGCATCCCCGGCTTGTCGCTCAGGTAGTCCTTGCCCGCGTGCATCACCCTGATCCCGATCCCCGCGCGCTCCGCAGGCACCTGCGAGCTCAGCACCAGCTGCACCGAATCGTCGTGGATCACCTCATCCTGCGTCGCTGCAATCTTCACCTCCGGATACCGCTTCCGGAACGCCGCCAGCTTGTCCGCCTCGCCGCCCCACGCGCTTACCAGCACGCCGCCGCCGCGCTGCACCGCACCAATCATCCCGTAGATGTGGTCGTGGCTCATGCCGCACACGCTGAAGCGGATCGAGTACTTCGGCTTCTCCGCCGCCGCGGCCTGCAACACCTCATGCGCCACGTGGCCGCCCGCAGGCCCCATCGCCGCACCTGCCTCGCTGGCCACCGTCAACAGCCCCGCCGCACCCACGCCTCGCAAAAACGTTCGCCGATTCAAATCTCCAGACATCGCGCCTCCTCGTCTCTTTCCCCTACGCCAACTCGTTCCGATACCCCATGCCCACCAGCAACCCGCGCATATACGCAAAGCTCTCCGTCACGCCCGGCATCGGATCATCGCCATGCACCTCGTACTCCAGGTCCACATAGCCCTGGTACTTGATCGCGATCAGCGCCTCGAAGATCTCCCGCATCGGCATCTTGCCCATGCCCACCGAAACCTGGCTCTCTCTGGAGTTATAGTCCGTCAGGTCCTTCGCATGGACGTCGAAAAGCCGCGGCCCCACAGCATGGATCGCCTGCACCACGTTCATGCCCGCCCTCATGCAGTGGCCAATGTCGATGCAGCATCCCATCCTCGGGTCCATGCCCTTCACCACGTTCAGCACGTCCATCGGCGAGTGCCATATCTTGTCCTCCGGCCCGTGGTTGTGGATCGCGAACCGGATGTCATACTCCTTCACAAACTTCTCGATCCGCGCCAGCGTCGCCGGCGCAGGATCACCGGCTACGATCACCTTCGCCCCCGCGCGTTTGGCATACTCGAACTTCATCCGGATGTCGTCGTCCTCATCCTTCGGGAAGTACAGCGTACCCAGGGCATGGACCTCGA
This sequence comes from Acidobacteriota bacterium, assembly GCA_021798655.1. The sequence goes on from JAJZFE010000148.1 coordinate 1,847, forward strand.
TCCCCGCCGCCTTGTAGTCCGCCATCGCCGCGTCTTCCGCCGCAAAATCGCCGGGCGTCTTCCCCATCGGCAGATGGTCCTTCACGTCCTTGCAGTTCAACTGGTTCAGCCGCAGCTGCTTCATCCACTGGATCATCTGCGCGCGGTCGAAGTTGCGAAACGTATAACTCGCCACGCCCAGCTTCACCGCATCCGGCTTGCCGCCTTCCACGCCCAGGTGCGACAACTCCTCCGGCGACAGATGGCCCACCGCCGAGCCCATCTGCCCCACCAGCGGCGACGCCATCGCCGCGCCCGCCGCCACCACGCCACTCTTCAAAAACACACGCCGATCCATCATGATGCCTCTCCTGACCTGCTACGCCCTGTTCCCTATTCCCTACTCGCTATTCCCTACTCACTGCTCCCTATTTCCTGCTCTCTTACAAATGCGGTGCCCAGCCCTTTTCATACTCGCGGCCCCAGTACTTCATCGCCTCAGGATCGCCCAGCACCTTGCCGTCGGCCTGGTCCAGCTTCAGCTCGCGGTCCACAAAGTACGCTACGTTCGACAACTGCAGCATCGTCACCGCCACATTGCCCGACGCAATCGGCTGGTTCAGCGTCTCGCCGTGTTGAATCGCCGCAATGAAGTTCGCAAAGTGAGCATCCGTCATCGAGTCGCGGCCCATCAGGTCGCTCGACTCCGCCGCCTTGCCTGCCTTGAACTCGCTCACCTTGTTGCCCTTCAGGTCATACACCTCATACCCGCCGCGGTCGATCACCACCGACCCCGTCGTGCCCGTAATCGCCGCACCGCGGTCGCGGCCATACAGCTTCTCGCCGTTGCAGCACCGGCACTCCCAGCTGATCATCTTTCCATAGCTCGCACCGTGCGCCGGATACGTGAAGCTCGTCATCAGCGTGTCATAGAACTGCCAGTCGTCCTTGTACGCATACCGTCCGCCCGACGACGTGATCCGCTCCGGATACTCCACGCCCAGCAGCCAGCGGCTCACATCCACCTCATGCGTCCCGTTGTTCAGCGTCTCGCCCGTGCCCCACTTCCGAAACCAGTGCCAGTTGTACGGCTGCACGTTGCTCGTATACGCCTGCCGTGGCGCCGGCCCCTGCCACAGGTCCCAGTCCAGCGTCGCCGGCACCGGCATCTCCGTCCCATGACCAATCGACGTCCGCGTGTTCGAGTACCACGCCTTCGCAAAGTACGCCTCGCCGATCAGCCCGTCCTCGATCCGCTTCTTCATCTCGATCGTGTGCGGGCTCGACCGCTGCTGCGAGCCCATCTGCACCAGCTTGCCGTACTTCTTCTGCACCGCCACCAGCAGCGCGCCCTCCGCCGGGTTATGGCTGCACGGCTTCTCCACATACACGTGCTTGCCCGCCTGCACGCCGGCAATGGCCATCGGCGCGTGCCAGTGGTCCGGCGTCGCAATCGTGATCGCGTCCACGTCCTTCAGCGCCAGCACATTGCGGAAATCCTTGTCCGTCTTCGGAGCCTCGCCCATCTCCTTCTCCGTCGCCGCCGCAAACTTCGCCAGGATGTTCGACTCCACATCGCACACATGCGAGATCCGCGCGTTCGCCTTGTTCGCCTTCAACGCCGACAGATGCGCGTACGCCCGGCTATTCAAGCCGATCACCGCAAAGTTCAGCCTGTCGTTCGCACCCAGTATCTGCCCATAGCTCTTCGCCGTGCTGTTCAGGGCAAGCGCTGCGCTCCCTGCAGCCGCTGTATTCAGAAATTCGCGTCGTGTCATCCTGTGCCTCCTCAGACGAGACGAAATCATACCTCTATTTTGTTTGAACTTGCTAGTAAGGCAGAAAAACTTCTTTCCACGGCAGCAATTCCGCCCGCACCCCAGCGCCGCAGCCGATACCCCGCCACTTCTTAAACGATCCCCTATCCCCTCGGCCCGGCCGCCCCACCTACCAGACCGTCACCGCGAGAATCTTCGGCGATCCCGTCATTCCGTTCACAACATCCGTGCTGATCACGGCCTCGAAGTCCCTCTGCCCAAACCCCGGCCCAACCCGCCGACGCAGCTCCTCCTGCTCCTTCGGGTCAGCCAGCAGCTCGCTCGCCGCCAGCGTGCCGCTCATCCCGATGCCCGCCACAATCGCCTCCGGCTCGCCCGTCGTCGCATCGTGAATCCGCGCCACAATCGCATAGTCGCGGTCCACCACGGCATACTTCTTGGTCAGGTCCAGCCACCAGCTCCGCTGCTCCGGGTGCTGCACATCCCGGATCCAGAACCCCTGCGCATCGCTGCCTGCAAACTGAAATCGCAACGGAGCCAGCGCCCGCATCGTCCACGGATTATCCAGTCCTCCCACCAGCACCGTCGGCCCCTCGCGCAGGTCGTCCAGCGTCGTCGCCGTACTCATCCTCATCTGCGTCTTCCGCCCGCGCTCCACCAGGTAGTCCGACGTTCGCCACGCTGCCCGCACATCGGAG
>JAJZFE010000180.1:0-336 GCA_021798655.1 Acidobacteriota bacterium
GTCGCGGACAGGATTTAATTATCAGTTGATGTCTCTTTGGAGGGTTACTTGTACAAGACTCTTGGTGTCCCACTGGTATCCCTCGTCCTATCTAGCATCGCAGTTACGATTTCCCTGTTGTCCTACTATCGGAACAGTGACTACAGACTCCGACAGCAGAGTATGCGGCGGCTGGGAATACAGCTAATCTTCTTGTGGAACCAGATTGAAACTCTTACAGCGATACTAAATACGGAAGAACCCGTCGATGGGCGCTTCATCTACAAATCTATGCAGCGAAGGTGTCAATCAGTACTTGATGCCTTAGACGGATGTATCGAATTAGGTCTTTTGGAC
>JAJZFE010000180.1:346-4289 GCA_021798655.1 Acidobacteriota bacterium
CTTTTGGACCTCTTTCTGAGAGGACAGGATCACGCTATCGTGTATTTCGATGCCTTCATCTCGGGTCTAAACGAAATTGGTACGAGGCAGATCACAGAAGCTGAGAACCCACGAGATTGGCATAAAAGCAACGTTCTTTTTGGCGCTATCCGAACCTTGAAGGTGTGCCTCGACTTTGGTCATAACGCCATTCCGTCCAGCTCTAAGGAAAAAATGCAAATTCTGGTGAATGAATGGAATGGCCAAGCTATTACCCATTTGCAACCTACTAATGAAAACGCGTGATGAAACAGAATACTGTCTTTACGGGCAAGCTGAAGCTGTGCTCTTTTGAGAGAACCGTTGTATATGCAAAAGTTACGTCTAACGTTTTTGTGTATGATTTGAACGGATAGATCATACGCAACGAGGTGGGGCGTGAAGACGGCTATTGCAGAGAAGTTGCCGATCGAGAGTTTGGACTGGGCGGCGCTGGTGCCGGTACTGGGTGAGGCAAACCGTGCGGTAGCGCGGTTTGATGGGATGCTGGCGCATCTGCGGAATCCGGCTTTGTTGCGGACACCGTTGACGACGCGGGAGGCTGTGCTTTCTTCGAAGATTGAGGGCACGGTGGCGACGATCAGCGATGTGTTGCGGTATGAGGCGGGGGATGAGCAGGAGAGTGAACGCAAGAAGCTGGATATTGAAGAGATCGTCAACTATCGGCTGGCGCTGAGGGCGGCGGAACGGGAGCTGAAAGCGCGGCCGTTTAGTTTGAACCTGGTGCTGAAGCTGCATAAGGTTTTGCTGACGAGTGTGCGTGGGCATAACAAGGCTCCGGGAGAGTTTCGCAGGATTCAGAACTATCTGGGACGACCGGGGGCGACGCTGGAGGAGGCGACGTTTGTGCCGCCGAGTCCTGCGCGGCTGATGGAGGGGTTGGATAACTGGGAGAAGTATTACCACTCCGAAGAGAAGGACGCACTGGTGCAACTGGCGCTGGTGCATGCGCAGTTTGAGTTTCTGCACCCGTTTCTGGATGGGAATGGGAGGATTGGGCGGATATTGATTCCGCTGTTTCTGTATGACAAGAAGATTCTTTCGAGCCCTTCATTTTATCTGTCGGAGTATTTTGAGGAGCATCGCGAAGAGTACATCTCGCGACTGGGTGAGCTGAGCGAGGGTGGAAAGGCTTGGGACAGGTGGTGTCTGTTTTTTGTGAAGGCAGTGGCCGAACAGGCTGACAGCAACGTAGCTCGCGTGGCAGCGGTGCTGAAGCTCTATGAGCGATTGAAGGGACGTATGCAGGAGATGACGACTTCGCGGTATGGCGTCGCGCTCCTCGATGCGATGTTTGCGCAACCGGTGTTCAAGGCTGGAGGGTTGCTGAAGTCTCCGGGGATGCCGCAGCGTCCACAGATGATGAAGCTGCTGGAAAGGATGGTCGAGGCGAAGATGTTGAAGGTGCTGGTGGAGGGGAGCGGACGGCGGGCGGCGGTGTACTCGCTGCATGAGTTGGTGCGGGTGTGCGATAGTGGGCCGACACGACCGATGTGAGGTGTAGGATGGCGGCTTTGAGTGAGGAGGACCGGGCGAAGGCGATCGGGATTCTGGAGCGGGTGCGGGGGGAGATTGATGCGGTGGCGGGGGAGGATGCGGAGCTGCGGTTCCAGGTGCGGCGGTATGTGTTGAAGCGGCTGGAGTTCGATGAGCGGGGGACACCGACGCAGCGGCGGAAGTTGAAGGAGCAGAAGTGGAAGTTTCAGAAGGGGCGGTGCTGGGAGTGTGGGGAGGCGCTGCCGAAGCAGGGTGCGGAGCTGCATCGGCTGCGGGCGATCGACGGGTACACGGAGGCGAATACGCAGTTGCTATGCCGGGCGTGCCATGCGCGGGCGCAGGCGGCGACCGATCAGACCGGGGGTTTGGTCGTGGGGCAACAGCGGGTAGCAGCGACGGATCATGCGGCAGGCGCAGATAGTACATTGGAACCAGAGGGTACGTGAAGCATGTACACCATCAGCGACACCATCCACATTAATGCACCGATCGAGCGATGTTTTCTGCTGTCGACCAGCATTGAGCTGGTGGCCAGGACTCTGGAGATGAGGCCGGTCTCGGGCAAGACGAGCGGTTTGATTGAGGCAAACGACCAGTTGGTGTGGCGGGGTTGGAAGTTTGGCCTGCCACAGATGCACGAGACCCTGATTACGGGGTATGACAAGCCACACTTCTTTCAGGACACGATGGGGCGGGGGCGGTTCAAGCACTTTCATCATGACCACCACTTTGCGGAGGTGGCGGGCCATACGCTGCTGCACGACAAGGTGCGGTTCTCGCTGCCGCTGCTGTTGGGTGGATCGCTGGTGGGAAAGTATGTGCTGGTTCCGCATATTGTGGGGCTGGTGCAGCGGCGGTTTCAGTTGCTGAAGCAGATTGCCGAAGGGGACGAGTGGCGGCGGTATCTGCCGGATGGGGTCGGTGAGCTGGAACGCTAACCGCCTGGGGCAAGCTGTGTCTTGCGGGTAAGGCTTTGTCGGTCAATAAATAATCTGCTGGCGTTGGGTGACGCGCGCAGGGTGTGATGCATCCAACAGCATGCAGACGTTTGCAGGTTTCTGGATCGAAGAACACGGTCGGGCCCGAAGAGAAGCTATGGTGACGATCAAAACGATGACGTTGGTTCAGGCACCGGTGGAGCGTTGTTTCAAGCTTTCGCTGAGCGTGGATCTACGTCTACAGACAGGCGCATCGACGGGCGAGGCGGTGGTGGATGGGCCTCGGTCGGGGCTGCTGGGCGCGGGTAACGTGGTGCGGGTTCAGGCACGGCACCTGGGAGTCAAGACCCAGTACGAGAGTTTGGTCGACGGATGGCGACCGTATAGCTACTTCCGGGAAGTGATGACGGACGGGGTGTTTGCGCGCTTCGAGCACGAGCGCCACTTTGCGCCGATGAACGATGGAACGCGCATCCGGGACGAAGTTCGGTTTACGACACCGCTGGGATGGCTGGGCCGGATGGCGGAGCGGCTGGTACTGCGACGGTATGTGACGCGGATGCTCCGGCAGCGGAACGCAGAGCTGAAGCGGGTGGCGGAGTCGGGCGAGTGGCACCGCTATCTGGATGGTGAGCCAGAGGTGGACCGTCAGGCGTACGAAGCGACGAGGTATGTGAGCAGAGCTTCGGGACGACGGTACGCCGAGAGCTAGGGGGGCGATCGCGGGGGTTAGCGGCGACGGAACGAGTTGCGGACGGCGCGGGTGCGGTCGTTTGGGGTACGGCTGTTGGGGGTGCGAGCAGTGGGCGTGGGGATGCTGGGCGTGGCGACGTGGCCTTCGGGATAGAGGACGACGAAGCGGCGGGGCAGTTCGCCCGAGGATGCGGTGGGCAGGCCGGAGGCACTGAGCAGCAGGTGGAGGATGCGGCGTTCGCGCGAACTCATGGGCGGAAAGGCGTAGGGAGTGGCGGTGGAGCGGACCGTCTGGATAGCGCTTACCGCAGCAACGCGGAGATCGAGATCGCGTTGAGCTTTGAAGTTGTCGGTGTCGAAGAAGATTTGGTCGTGTTGCTCGGGTTCGAGGCGGAGGACCTTGGCGGCGAGGTGCTCGATGGCGTGAAGGAGTTCTCCGTTACGGGAGAGCAGCAGGGGGGAGTCTGGGCCGGAGAGCTGAACGGTAATGTCTGGGGCAGGCAGTGCGGGAGTGCCAAGGTTGTCGGCAGGAGTGGACTGGTGGTTGCTGCCGGCGCGGATGTCAAACTCGAACTCCAGACCGCTGCGGGTCTGGAGTAGGCGGAGCAGGTCGGTGATCTTGCGGGAAGCAGCGACAAAGTCGTTCATGTCTGGATGGGCCCCTCGGCACCGTGCAGGTTATCGTTTGCCTTGGATGGTGGCTCCGACACCTGCCTTGCGGCGGGCCCGTTTGGCGGCGATCTCGCGCATCTCCCGGCCGAGGGAGGTGCGATTCA
>JAJZFE010000091.1 GCA_021798655.1 Acidobacteriota bacterium
ACATGAACATCACGTCGCTGCTCGGAGAGATTGCGCTGAACCCGGTGGACGTGAGCGGCAAGCCGTCGTCGCCGATCACGTATGACTCCAACTGCCTGGAAGAGATCTGCGGCAGCTGTGCGATGTTGATCAACGGCAAGGCGCGCATGGCGTGCTCGGCGCTGGTGGACAAGCTGCTGGGCGAGCAGGACACCATCACGCTGGCGCCGCTGTCGAAGTTCCCCGTGGTGCGCGACCTTGCGGTGGACCGCAGCGTGCTTTTCGAGAACCTGAAGAAGGTGAAGGCGTGGGTGCCGATCGACGGGACCTACGACCTCGGCGCGGGGCCGCGGCAGCACCCGCAGATTCAGGAGCAGCGCTATCCGCTGTCGAACTGCATCAGCTGCACGATCTGCATGGAGGTGTGTCCGCAGTTCAACGACGTGACGGGCTTCGTGGGCGCGGCGACCATCGCGCAGACCAAGCTCTTCAACATGGACCCAGCGGGAGCCGTGCTGAAGGAAGAGCGCCTGCGCGCGCTGGCCGGCGACGGCGGCATCCAGGAGTGCGGCTTCGCGCAGAACTGCGTGCAGGCCTGCCCGAAGCAACTGCCGCTCACCGAGGCCATCAGCGACATGAACCGCGATGTGTTTGTGCAGCAGGTGAAGGACTTCTTTACGAGGTAACTCTCATGGCAAAGTATGTGCGTGTCACGGCGATCCCCACCAGCGATAATCGGACTGAGGCGAAGTTCCACTTTGACATTCTGATCAACGCCGCAGGAATCATAAGCGGAGACGAACCTATCTTTGGCCATCAAGGTGAGCTCCGTGCCGGGGGGGCATTCTCTACCTTTTGTCTTGTATCGCAATAACCAGCTCGACTATGGAGACGCCTGCGGCGAAGGGAACGACAGATACGGTACGATCAATTTGCGAGAGGTCAAGATCGAAACGGGTCAGATTCTCGAGTACACGAGCTACGACGGTAGCGGGCTTACGCAGTACTACCGGATCAGTCAAGTGCAGGCGCAGGAGCAGTGAGTTGCGAGGAGGCATCATGAGCGAACTTGTATTCAACGTCACACAGGAGCCTGATGGCGGCTACGTTGCGGTGGCTGTAAATCACAGCATTGCCACGCAAGGCGACACCTGGGACGAGCTTTGCCACATGGTTCTCGACGCAACACGCGGTTACTTCCATGCGTCACAGCCTCCGGACAGTATCCGCTTATTTCTGCACGTCGAACAGGTGTTGGCCGTCGCATGAAACTGCGCCGAGACGTCTATGGACGAGAGTTGGCAGATCACCTCGTACGCAAGTGGCAGTACAACGAAGTGCGCCAGACAGGAAGCCATATCATCCTGTCTACGGACGTGCCAACTATGCAGACTCTCCCCATACCAGCGCATAAGCCTCTCAAGACCGGAACATTGGCAGCTATCGTACGCATGGTTGCGGATCACAAGGGTGTCTCGCGCGGAGATGTTGTCCGCGACCTATAAAGACGTTTGGCGGTTTGATCAGGAGAAAACAAAATGAGCACCAGCATCAAGACTGTACAGCTTACCGACGCGCGCCGCATCCTTGCGGCGGCCACAAAGAAAGCCGAAGAACTCGGCCAGCCGATGAACATCGCCGTGGTGGATGCGGGCGGCAACCTGCTCGCGTTTGAGCGCATGGAGAACGCGTGGATCGGTTCGATCGACATCGCGCAGAAGAAGGCGTACACGTCGCGCGCGTTCGACATCACGACCAAGGACCTTGGGACGCACTCGCAGTCGGGCAACCAGTTCTTCGGCATCCATGCGTCGAACGACGGCAAGATCATGATCTTCGCCGGTGGTGTTCCGCTGAAGCAGGACGGCGTTGTGGTGGGCGCGGTCGGCGTCTCCGGCGGCAGCGGCGATCAGGACCATGCAGTGGCTGAGGCTGGTGCGGCCGCGTTGTAGCGTTCTATCGTGCGCAAACAGCAAGAGCCTCGCAGCGACGCGGGGCTCTTGCTGTTTGCCTATTCGTTCAGGCTACTTGGTGAAGAGAGACGTGCCGGGCACCTTGCCTTTATCGGCGTTGATACGGTTGGCTGCGCGTTCGGCGCCCTGCTTTGCGGCGTGATCGATCTTCTGCTGCTCGGTGCCGCCAGCGTCAATCGCCGCAGCGTCGGGACTCGCGATAGAGACGTCGGTGGTTCGTGTTGTGCTCGTGTTGGGACTCACTTCGATTGCCATATCAGCACCTCTGTATGAAGAGATGGGCTGCAGGGCGCTCGCGTTGTCTCAAGAGGCGCGATTGCTACAATCGAGTCTCATCGCCAACCGAAGGGACGACCTCAAATCAACGACATGCCCGATTTCACTGCACTTTCTGCACAAGAGATTCACTTCGGCTGCATCGTCATCGACGGGCACGCGGACACGCCGCAACGATTCGTCGATGAGGGCTGGAGCTTCAGCGATCCGCTGCATGGCGGGATGCTCAACCTGGAGAGAGCGCGCGCAGGCAACGTTGCGGCCGAGTTCTTTGCGATATGGGCGGAGCCGCGAGAGTGGCACGGCCGTTATGCCGAACGCACGCTGCAGCTGATCGATGGCGTGTATGAGCAGTTGCGCGTGCACCCGACGACGATGCGACTGGGGCTGAGCGCGGAGGACATCGTTGCGGCGCACGCGGACGGAGTGTTCTGTGCGCTGCTCGGCATCGAGGGCGGGCACTCCATTGAGAACAGCCTGGACAACCTGCGGCTGTTTTATCGCATGGGCGTGCGCTACATGACGCTGACGTGGAGCAACAGCAACGAGTGGGCCGACAGCAGCGGCGATATCGACGATGCGAGCGTGCAGCACCACGACGGGCTCACCACATTTGGCCGCGAGGTGGTGCGCGAGATGAATCGGCTGGGCATGATGGTGGATGTGTCGCACGTTGCGGATGCGACGCTTGCTCACGTGCTGGAGGCGACGCGCGCGCCGGTGATCGCGTCGCACTCGTCTGCGCGTGCGCTGACGGACACACCGCGCAACCTGAGCGACGAGCAGTTGCGCGCGATAGCCGCGAGTGGCGGCGTGGTGATGGTGAACTTCTATCCGCCGTTCATCAGCGAAGCGTGGCGCAAGGGTTGGCTGGCGAAGAATCCTGCGCGTGACGCGCATCGCGCCGCGATGGCAGCGCCGTATCGCGAGCGCGGAGAGCCAGTTCCCTACTCGGTTGCGATGGTTGCCGATCGCGCGTTTTATGCAGAGCACATGAGCGCCGCACTGCCGCCTGCGCCGTTGAGCGCACTGATTGACCACATCGACCACGTTGCGCGCATCGCTGGCATCGACCACGTGGGGCTGGGGTCGGACTTCGACGGCATCCAGTTTTTGCCGGAAGGCATGAGCAGCGCGGCCGATCTGCCAAAGATCACAGAGGCACTGGTGCAGCGCGGCTACACGGCCGAGCAGCTACGCAAGCTGCTCGGCGGCAATCTGCTGCGCGTGTTTGCAGAGGTGCAGCGCGCGGCGAGCGAGTAGGTCTACTTGTCGGCGAGGATGTCCATCTTCTCGATGCGAATCTCGTTAGAGAACAGCGCGCTCGCGTTCGCCATCAGCGCCTTCGCGATCTCGCCGGTGAGGTGCGCGTCGCGGCCGGCCTCGTCGTCGAACGTATCGAAGACACCATAGGTTCCTTCGCTGAGCTTGACGCCGTACCAGGTGACGGTCTTCGGCTCGTCGTGGCTCATCGCTGCGCCCTGCTTGAGGAACGCTTCAACTGCACTCTCCATGCCGGGCCTGGCCTTCAGCATGACCCAGATTGCTTTGGTTGCCATCGTGCAAAACCTCCAGTGGTTCTGATGCTGCACCGAGTGTACGCGCGACCTGTTACCGTGGATGTTCATGTCGCAAAGGTTTGCCTGCGATTGCGACGATTGGCACGAAGGAGCACGATGAAACGCAACACCCAATCTCTTCTGTTGTGCGTGACGCTCACGCTGAGCACAGCCGCCGCCGCGCAGAGCTGGACGCTCGGCCCCTTCACGCGGCCGGTGGATGCGCCGGTGATTCGTCCCGACGCGAGTGCCGTGTTTATTGATCCGATCTCGCAGCAGCCGGTGCACTGGGAGGCGCTGCACACGTTCAATCCTGCGGCGACGATTGCGCCCGACGGCTCGGTTGCGGTGGTCTATCGCGCGGAAGACGACTCCGGTGACAGCAGCATCGGCAGCCACACATCGCGGCTGGGGCTGGCGACGAGCGCGGACGGCCTCCACTTCAAGACGCTGCCTGCGCCGGTGCTCACCATGGCGAACGATGCGCAGAAGACGCACGAG
>JAJZFE010000278.1 GCA_021798655.1 Acidobacteriota bacterium
GCCGACAACCTCTACTACGTCGGCAGTCGCGACCTCGCCGCCTACCTCATCACCACGCCCGCCGGCGACATCCTCATCAACGCCAACCTGGCCAGCTCGCCTCCGCAGATTCGCGCCAGCATCGAGCAGCTCGGCCTGCACTACGCCGACATCAAAATCCTGCTCAACAGCCAGGCGCACTTCGACCACGTCGCCGGTGCCGCCGAGGTCCTCCGCGAGACCCACGCCCTCAACGAGGTCATGGACGGCGACGTCGCCGCCATGCAGTCCGGCGGGCATCAGGACTTCGCCTTCGGTCACGACATCACCACCGACTTCGCGCCCGCCCACGTCGACCGCGTCCTCCACGACGGAGACAAGATCACCCTCGGCAATGTCACCGTCACCGCGCACAAGACCGCCGGCCACACCCGCGGCTGCACCACCTTCACCCTCCGCACGCACATCCCCGGCGAGCCCGCCACGCAGCTGCGCAACGTCGTCATCGTCGGCGGCTGGGCGCCGCTGCCCGGCTATCAACTCTTCGCCGCGCCCGGCCATCCCGCCGCCTACCCCGGCATCGCCGCCGACTTCCGCCACACCTTCCGCACGCTGCACGCGCTGCCCTGCGACATCTTCCTCGGCGCGCACGGCGTCTACTTCGACCTGCTCCCCAAGCTCGCCCGCAGCAAAGCCGAAGCCCCTGGAACCCTCAGCCGCTATCAAGTCTTCATCGACCCCACCGGCTACAAAGCCGCTGTCGACCACGCCGAACACAACTTCGACACCCTGTATAACAAACAACGCGCCGCGCTCAGCAGCGCTCACTAGAGTAGATCGCTATCAGGGGCTGTCAGAACCCTTTCGATCTTTGTCATTCCGCAGCGAAGCGGAGGAATCTGCATCTTGAACCGGCACCTGCACCATGAGGCAGCACGCCCTAGCCCTTGCGCCCGAGCGACTTCTCCAGCGCATTCAAGTGGTGCAGGTCGTGCCCTGCCATAATCCGCACAATCGTCCACAGCGTCTCTTCCCCGCGCTCCGGATGCACCACCACCTTCTTCATGTCTGCGTCCTTCAGCCCGCTCACGAACGCCACGTTCCACTTCCGCAGCGCCTTGAAGCAGCCCATCGCCTCGGCCAGCGAGTAGTTCTTGTACATCTTCGCCCAGCTGTCCTGATCGAACGGCTGGATCACCGGACTCTTCTCGCCGTACACATAGCGCAGCCGCCACGCCCATGCGATCTCGCAGTCGGCCAGGTGCGCCATCGTCTCGCGCAGGCTCCACTTGCCCGGTGCCGGGCGCGACTCAATCTGGTCATCGCTCAGGTCGTCCAGCAGCTTCATCAGCTTGCGCGGCGTCTTCGCAATCACCTTTGCCGGGTCGCGGTCGCCCAGCACCTCGTCGTACGGAACCTTACTCGTAGCCACTTTGTTCTCCTGTTGCGGTTTCCACTGCCTTCCACGGATCATACTCGCCCACCGACCACAGATACCCCTCCGGATCGCGCGCGGTGAACGCCTTGCCGCCGTACTCCATCTCGCGCAGCTCCATCACGATATCCGCGCCCGCGGCCTGCGCACTGGCCCACACCGGCTCGCAGTCCGGCACCACCACGTACACCGGAGACGTCACTCGGCCGCCAATCTCCTCCGGCATCGCATACAGCGGCTTCAGCGGCGACGCATTGCTCGCCGAACCCAGCATCACCATCCCGGTACCCAGCGTCAGCTCCGCGTGGTCCACGCCGCCGCCTTTGCCCACATGCAGTGCGTGCACACGCATCCCCAACGCCCGCTCCAGCCACGCGATCGCCGCGTGCGCATCCTTGTAGCGAAGACTCGGAATCAACATCGAACCTTTGGACATCGCAGCGCAGGCTCCCTGCACGCATCATCTGCTAACCCGCGACCCCTGTACAGTAAATTTCGCCGGGCACACCCTGCCTCCCACCATATCGGACAAAATCCGTCGGATATAGGACAATAGTGCTTGGCGCGTCCTTCGCAACCCGGCGATCCTAAAACGCCCGCGCCCACGAAAGTAGAGGCATCCGCAGTGGCAGAACTCTTCGCACAGCAGCGCGCAGCCGGTCCCGCAGGGGGACCGGTCGTTGGCATCGACCTGGGCACCACCAACTCGCTCATCGCCACCATGCAGGGCGGCACGCCCGCCGTCATCCCCGGCGAAGACGGCAGCCCCATCGTCCCCTCCGTCGTCGCGTTCGATCAGGAGACCGCGAACGGCTTCTCCGTCGGCAACGCCGCGCGCAACGTCCTGCTCACCAACGCGGCCAACGCCGTCTACTCCGTCAAGCGCCTCATGGGCCGCGACCTCGCCGACGTGGAGCCGGAGCTGAAGCTCTTCCCCTTCAAGCTCGCCGAGGGTCTGTCGGCGAATGAGGTCCTGAAGCTGAACGTCGGCGGCCTCACGCTCACCCCGCCCGAGATCTCCGCCTACATCCTGCTGCAGCTCAAGCGCAACGCCGAGCGCTTCTTCGGCACCGAAGTCACCAAGGCCGTCATCACCGTGCCCGCCTACTTCAACGACGCCCAGCGCCAGGCCACCAAGGACGCCGGCCGCATCGCCGGTCTCGACGTCCTCCGCCTCGTCAACGAGCCCACCGCCGCGGCGCTCGCCTACGGCCTGGATAAGAACAAAGACGGGATCATCGCCGTCTACGACCTCGGCGGCGGCACCTTCGACATCTCCATCCTCAAGCTGCACGAGGGCATCTTCGAGGTCATCGCCACCGGCGGCGACACCCACCTCGGCGGCGACGACATCGACAACCTCCTCCTCGCCGTCGCGCTCGACGACATCCGCGGCGACCTCGGCCCCGACGCGTATCACGCCCTCACCACCCACCCCGAACTCATCCAGCAGCTCCGCAAAGCCGTCATCGACGCCAAGATCGCGCTCTCCGCCGCCGACTCCACGCGCCTTGCGCTCAAAATCCCCACCACCACTCCGGGTGCCCCACGTCTCGACTCTGAGACGTGGGATGGAACAACCACCTACGCCCGCGAGATCACCCGCGCGCAGTTCGAGCAGCTCATCGCCCCGGTCATCGCGCGCACCGCAGGCCCCGTCAAGCAGGCTCTCCGCGACGCCGGCCTCACCCCCGCCGACATCGCCGAGGTCGTCATGGTCGGCGGCAGCACCCGCATCCCCGCCGTCCGCACGCTCGTCACGCAGCTCTTCGACCTCGAAGCCCGCGGCCGCAAGCTGCACACCGAGCTGAACCCCGACGAGGTCGTCGCCCTCGGCGCAGCCGTTCAAGCCCAAATCCTGTCAGGCGAGAACAACGCGGCCACCAACGACCTGCTGCTCCTCGACGTCACCCCGCTCTCGCTCGGCATCGAGGCCTACGGCGGCGTCATGAGCAAGGTCATCCAGCGCAACTCCACCATCCCTGCCTCCGTCACCGAGCACTACACCACCGCCGTCGAAGGCCAGACCGCCGTCGCCATCCACGTCCTCCAGGGCGAACGCGAACTCGCCAAAGACTGCCGCTCGCTCGCCCGCTTCGACCTCAAAGGCATCCCGCCCATGGCCGCCGGCATGGCCCGCGTCGAGGTCAAATTCCTCATCGACGCCAACGGCATCCTCCACGTCTCCGCCCGCGAGCAGCGCAGCGGACAGGCCGCCCAGGTCGAGGTCAAACCCACCTACGGACTCACCGACGAGCAGGTCGAATCCATGATCCTCGACAGCTTTGACTACGCCGAGCAGGACATCACCGCGCGCCAGGTCATCGAAGCCGGCAACGAAGCCCATACGATTCTTGACGCGGTGGAGAAGGGCAAGTCCTCCTCTGCCTGGCAGCAGCTCACCTTCGACGAGCACGCCGCCATCGCCGCCGCCGAGCTGGAGCTGCAGAACTCGCTCAAGGGCGGCGACTACAAGGTCATCCGCAAAGGCATCGACCAGCTCGACAAGGCCACCCGCCGCTTCGCCGAGATCATGATGGACTCCGCCGTCACCGGCGCGCTCGGCGGCAAGACCATGGCCTCCGCCGGCGAAGACATCGCCGCCAAAGGCGCAGCCCCCACCGCCCCCCACGCGTTCAAAAAAGCCGAGTTCGAAGAGGCCGCCGCACCCACCAACTCCACCGAAGCCTAGCGCCGCGCCACCACCTTCACCACCGCCGCATCGGCGCCGCTCCACGCTGCCGCACCCACGTGCGTCAGCTTGTGCGTGGCATCGTCCCAGTGCAGCGTCGTGATCGCGCCGCCGCCCTGCTCATACCCATACGTCGTCCCATCGTCCGAGAACAGCGTAAAGCTCGCATCGGCGCC
>JAJZFE010000309.1 GCA_021798655.1 Acidobacteriota bacterium
AAAGACGATGCACGTGGTCGCGTACGACTTCGGCATCAAGCAGAACATCCTGCGGATGCTGGCGCGCGAGAACTGCCGGGTGACGGTGGTTCCGGCAAAGACGCCGGCGGCCGAGGTGCTGGCGATGAATCCCGATGGCGTGTTCTTTTCGAATGGCCCGGGCGACCCGGAGCCGCTGGAGTATGCGATTGCGAACGTGCGCGCGCTGCAGGGGAAGAAGCCGCTGTTTGGAATCTGCCTGGGACACCAGGTGTTTGGACTGGCGCTGGGCGGCAAAACGTACAAGCTAAAGAACCATAACTTCAATGTGGATCCGGCGAGCCTGCCGAGTGATGTCGAGCAGACGCATGTGAACCTGAACGACAACACGCTGGCGGGTTTGAAGCACAAGACGGACCCGATGTTCAGCGTGCAGTACCACCCGGAGGCGAGCCCCGGGCCGCATGATTCGCACTATCTGTTCAGGCAGTTTCGTGGAATGATGGATGCGTGGAGGGAACCCTGATGGCGAAGACCAGTATGGAAGTTGTGATGAGCGACGATCTGATGGAGCGTCTTCAGGCGATGGCCACCAGACAGGGCAAGACCGTGCAGGAGTTCGTGCAGGAAGCGCTCTACACGTATGTGGAAGACATCGAGGACGGTGTGATGTCGGATGTCGCTCTGACGGAGGAGGGGTTGGCCTACTACCTGCCGGAAGGAGAGACTCCAGTTGCCTTGGACCGTTCAATATTCGAAGTTAGCCGAAAAACAGCTTAGGGCAGTTTCACCGGAGATTGAACACAGGATTCGCAGCTTTATGAAAGACCGCGTTGCGGCCATGACGGCACCGCGTGTTCTGGCAAAGAAGCTTAGCGGCCCTTACGAGGACCGGATGCGTTATCGTGTCGGGGACTATCGCATCATATGCCGCATACACGACCACAGGCTCCTCATTCTGGTGGTCGAAGTGGCGCACAGACGAGAGGTTTATCGGTAATGCCGCGCAGGAATGACATTGCAAAGATTCTGGTGATCGGCTCGGGGCCGATTGTGATTGGTCAGTCGGCGGAGTTTGATTACTCCGGGACGCAGGCGTGCAAGGCGCTGAAGGCCGAGGGGTATGAGGTGGTGCTGGTGAACTCGAACCCGGCGTCGATCATGACCGACCCGGACGTGGCTGACCGCACGTACATTGAGCCGCTGACGATGGCGTATGTGGAAGAGATTCTGCGCGTCGAGAGCGCGATGATGAAGACTGCGGGCGCGAAGGGCGTGTTTGCGGTGCTGCCGACGGTGGGTGGGCAGACGGCGTTGAACCTGGCAGTGGACCTGGCCGATGCCGGGGTGCTGGACAAGTATGGCGTGGAGCTGATCGGCGCGAAGCTGGAGGCCATCAAGAAGGCCGAGGACCGGCTGCTGTTCAAGGACGCGATGGTGAAGATCGGGCTCGACATGCCGAAGTCGAAGCTGGTGAACAACATTCGTGACGGGCTGGAGTTTGCGGGCGCGCTGGGGTTCCCGGTGGTGATTCGGCCGAGCTTTACGCTGGGCGGGTCGGGCGGCGGCATTGCGTACAACCGCGAAGAGCTGATGGAGATTCTGTCGCGCGGGCTGGACCTTTCGCCGGTGCATGAGTGCCTGCTGGAAGAGAGCGTGCTGGGCTGGAAGGAGTATGAGCTGGAGGTGGTGCGCGACCTGAAGGATAACGTCGTGATCATCTGCTCGATTGAAAACTTCGATCCGATGGGCGTGCATACGGGCGACTCGATTACGGTGGCACCGGCGCAGACGCTGACCGACCGCGAGTATCAGCGGATGCGCGATGCGGCGATTGCGGTGATTCGCGAGATCGGCGTAGAGACCGGCGGGAGCAACGTGCAGTTCGCGGTGAACCCGCAGAACGGGCGCGAGATCGGCGTAGAGACCGGCGGGAGCAACGTGCAGTTCGCGGTGAACCCGCAGAACGGGCGCATGACGGTGATCGAGATGAACCCGCGCGTGAGCCGCAGCTCGGCGCTGGCGAGCAAGGCGACGGGATTTCCGATTGCGAAGATCGCGGCGCGGCTGGCAGTGGGGTACACGCTGGACGAGCTGCAGAACGACATTACGAAGGCGACGCCGGCGTGCTTTGAGCCGACGATTGACTATGTCGTCGTGAAGATTCCGAAGTGGCAGTTTGAGAAGTTTCCGGGGAGCGATGAGACGCTGGGGCCGCAGATGAAGTCTGTGGGCGAGGTGATGGCGATTGGTCGGACCTTCAAGGAAGCGATGATGAAGGCGGTGCGTTCGCTGGAGACGGGCAAGAAGGCGGGAGCGGACGGGATTGAGCCGCGGCGGCTGCGGCAGCGGCTGGTGACGCCTTCGCCGGAGCGGCTGGCGTACCTGCGGTATGCGTTCGACAACGGGATGACGGTGCGCGAGGCGCAGAAGTACACGACGATGGACCCGTGGTTTCTGCACCAGATGAAGGCGATCTCGGACGAGCTGAAGCTGGTGGAGGCGACGACGATCGAGACTCTGGACGAGCCGCAACTGCGCACGGCCAAGCGCATGGGCGTGTCAGACGATCGCATTGCACAGGCTGTGAACAGCGATGCCGCGAAGGTGCGCGCGCTGCGGTCGAAGCTGGGCGTGAAGCCGGTGTTCAAGCTGGTGGACACGTGCGCGGCGGTGGATACGTGCGCGGCGGAGTTCGAAAGCCTGACGCCGTACATGTACAGCTGCTACGACGAAGAGGATGAGGCCGCGCCGACGGCGAAGAAGAAGGTCATCATCCTGGGGTCGGGACCGAACCGGATCGGGCAGGGCATCGAGTTCGATTACTGCTGCTGCCATGCGGCGTTCGCGCTGCGTGACGACGGCTACGAGACGATCATGGTGAACTGCAATCCCGAGACCGTCTCGACCGACTACGACACGAGCGACCGGCTGTACTTTGAGCCGTTGACGCTGGAGGACGTCCTGGCCGTGTATGAGCACGAGGCCAGTGGCGGCGCGGAGATTGGGATGATCGTGCAGTTTGGCGGGCAGACGCCGCTGAACCTGAGCCTGCCGTTGAAGGCGGCGGGCGTGCCGATCATCGGGACGAGTCCGGAGTCGATTGACCTGGCCGAAGACCGCAAGCGGTTTGGGAAGCTGATTACGGAGCTGGGGATTCCGCAGCCGCAGGGCGCGATGGCGACGAGCGTGGAAGAGGCGCTGGCCGGTGCGCGGCGCGTGGAGTATCCGGTGCTGGTGCGGCCGAGCTATGTGCTGGGCGGGCGCGCGATGGTGATTGCGTATGACGATGCCGATGTGGTGCGTTACATGACCAGCGCGATTGAATACTCGCAGGAGCGGCCGGTGCTGGTGGATCACTTCCTGGAGGACGCGCAGGAGGTCGATGTCGATGCGCTGTGCGATGGGAAGGACGTGATCATCGCAGGGATCATGCAGCATATCGAAGAGGCGGGCGTGCATTCGGGCGATTCAAGCTGCGTGCTGCCGGCGGTGGACCTGAGCGAGGATGTGCTGGAGACGATTCGCACGTACACGCGCAAGCTGGTGAAGGCGCTGAACGTGATTGGCCTGGCGAACCTGCAGTTTGCAGTGCAGCGCGGCAAGGTGTTCGTGATCGAGGTGAACCCGCGCGCGAGCCGCACGGTGCCGTACGTGTCCAAGGCGACGGGCGTGCAGCTGGCGAAGGTGGCGGCGCGGTTGATGACCGGGCAGACGCTGCGGGAGTTGTTGCCGGAGCAACTGGCGAGCGGCAAGGACCTCTCGACGGGCGAGCATTATTTTGTGAAGTCGCCGGTGTTTCCGTGGGGCAAGTTCCAGGGCGTGGACCCGGTGCTGGGTCCGGAGATGCGCTCGACGGGCGAGGTGATGGGCGTGGCGAGCACGTTTGGCGAGGCGTTTGCGAAGGCGCAGACGGCCGCTGGCCTGCACCTGCCGACCAAGGGCACGGCGTTCTTCAGCGTGAACGACCATGACAAGAAGACGCTCGCGCCGCTGGCGCAGCGGTTTGTGGACATGGGCTTCAAGCTGGTGGCGACGCATCGCACGGCCGATGTGCTGGAAGAGGCCGGGATGGGGATGCAGGTGGAGCGCGTGTTCGCGGTGAAGGAAGGCCGTCCGAACGTGGTGGACCTCATCAAGAGCGAGCGGATTCAGTTGATTGTGAACACGCCTTCGGGACAGATGAGCGTGTTTGACGAGGCGGCGATTCGTCGCGCAGCGGTGAGTGCGCGGGTGCCGACGATTACGACGCTGGCGGCGGCACGGGCGGCGGCGGACGGGATCGAGTCGCTG
>JAJZFE010000486.1 GCA_021798655.1 Acidobacteriota bacterium
TACGATGTCTGGTTCACCGGCCTGCGCCGCGAGCAGGCAAAGAGTCGCGCCGCGCTCAAAGAGATCGACGACTTCGCTCTGCCTTCAGGTCGCACCATCCGCAAGCTCTCGCCGCTCACCGAGTGGTCGGCCAAGGATGTGTGGACCTACGCGACACAGCATGACATTCCGTTGCTCAGCCTCTACGACCAGGGCTACACGAGCATCGGCTGCGAGCCCTGCACCACGCTGCCACTCGACCCCAACGACCCGCGCTCCGGACGCTGGGGAGGCCAGAAGTTGGAGTGCGGCATCCACATCGCGGCGGGCTCGTAAGCGCGATCGGAACCGGCCGGGCGCGTTGTGGCGGCTGCAAATGCAGATTCCTCCGCTGCGCTGCGGAATGACAAACGCTTTTGCTTTCGCGACTCACTACTCGTTGCTTCTACTCACTACTTTTTTCCTTCTGCTCACGACTCGCTGCTGATTGCCTCTATGGACTACCTCATCGGATTTCTTATCGCTGTCACCATCGCGCTCACCGGCGTCGGTGCCGGCGTCATCACGGCGCCGCTGCTCATTCTCTTCATGCACGTTCCGCTGGAGATTGCTGTGAGCAGATCGCTCGCCTACTCGGCCATCGTCAAGCTCATCGTGGTGCCCGTGCAGGTGGTTCGTCGTCAGGTGAACTACCGCGTGCTGGGCTGGATGCTGCTCGGCGGCCTGCCCGGAGTCATCTTCGGGGCGCTCATGTTCAAGCATGTTGCGGCTGAAGGCCCGCGCGAGGTGCTCTACTTCGCGCTTGGTGCCATCATCATCTTCACCTCGGGCTGGCACATCTTTCGCCACTTTCGTCCTGCGGGCATTCATCGTCCGGTGCGCGACCGCTCGCGCTACCTCGGCCTCATTATGCTGCCCATCGGTGCAGAGGTCGGCTTCTCGTCCTCCGGTGCTGGCGCGCTGGGCACGCTGTCGCTGCTCGGCATGACGAACCTCTCTGCCACGCAGGTCGTCGGCACGGACCTCGCCTTCGGGTTGGCTATCGCGCTGGTGGGCAGCGGCGTCCACGCCATCGGCGGCCACTACGCCACGGCTATCCTCATCAAGATGGCCATCGGCGGTGTGCTCGGCGGCGTGCTCGCTTCGGGCTTCGCGCCGAAGATTCCCAACCGCACGCTGCGCCTCGCGCTCAGCCTGTGGCTCACCGTCATCGGCATTCAGTTCTGCTACAACGCCATCCGGCGGCCGTACCCTCCGACGCCTGCCTCGGTGCTGGCCGCGCGCCCGTCGCTGCCCACACCTGGCACGCTTCGCTGAGGGCTGAGACCTTTCACGTCCAACGGCCTCCATCCCTGCAGCGGCGGGGAAGCTTGATGCCAGGTCGGATTTCCTCTGATGTGAGGGCTGAGTAGCTAGTGATCGCTCGACGGGGAGTCGTCGCCCAGCACCAGCGCGACCGCGCTCCGCAGCCGGGCCGTGGCTCCGTCGTACGCAGGCCGCAGAAGGGGTGGCTTGGTGAACGCGTTCAGCTTCATGCGTGCTTCGATCAGGCTGCCAAAGCGCTGCCAGACCGTCGTAATGTCGCCAACCACCACGATCTCCTTCGGTGCAAGCGCCACAGCGATCAAGCGGATGCCGCGACCCAGGTTTTCAGCCATCCGCGTCAGCGCGGCTACGGCGTGTGGGTCGTCCGCCTGCGACCGCTCCAGCAGGGTGTCGAAGGTGTTCAACCGCGCCGATGGAACCAGTTGGTTGTAGTGGGCCACGGCGGCTCGGTTGGACGCCAGCACCTCCCAGCAACCGCGGCTGCCGCAAGCGCAGGGAGGCCCATCGGCGTCGAGCTGCACATGGCCAAACTCTCCTGCCAGGCCGCTCTCGCCGCGCAGCAGTTGTCCGTTGGCGAAGATGCCCGTGCCGATGCCCTCGGACACGTTGACGACGACCAGATCGTGCATTCCGTCCGACGTACCAAACCAGACCTCGGACAGGGCACACGCATTGGCTACGTTATCCATCTTCACTCGCAGGCCGGTCGCGCGCTCCATCTTGGCCTTGAGACTCAGCACCGGCCAGTTCAGGTTCGGCGCGAAGATGAGCTTCTGCAATCCCAGGTCCGCGCGCCCGGGCAGGCTGATGCCGATGCCGTCGAACGAGAGTTCACCATGCGCCGCAAGCAGCTTGCGGATGGCGTTGACGATCGTGTTCAGCGCTTTGGCAGCGCCATCCGGAACGAGCACGATCTGCTGCGTGATGATGCGGCCCGCGAGGTCTGTCACGGCGATCGTCGTCTGCGCCGGATGAATGTCCAGCGCAATGATGGCACGTCTGGAGTTCACCTCCAGAAACGTTGGCCGACGTCCGCGCGGCAGGTGCCCTACAGCACCTTCCACGATCCAGCCTTCCGTGATCAGGTCCTCCACGATCAAGGAGATGGTGCTGCGCTGCAGCCCGGAGATGCGCGAGAGTTCGGCGCGGGAGATCGGCTGCTTGGTACGGATCAGGTTGAAGATGAGGTTGCGATTGATACGCCGCGGCGTCTTGTTCGAAGCCGTCTGTGTGCGGTTGAAACTAAAGCGCTGCATGGACAAGCCTCCGCACCATTGAGAGTGATTGCAGCAACGGGTTTCGATTCACGCATCGGCTCCATCGGCAACTGAGTTCGTACTGTTTATACCACCGGAAGCCGGATTAGTATTCGATGGAAACAAATTCGTTCTGCTGCGAGCTGTGCTGAGGCCAAAGGGGTTTTGGAGGGCGTTATATCCAGAGTATCGGCTGCCGAATGGGATTGGTGCGCAGAAGCTCGATCGCGCGTGGGTCAGGGTTCAGTGTCTTCCAGAGTGCGATATAGCTTGGCTCCTTGTACGCAAGACCCGCGAAGAGCAGGCTGGGCGGACGTACCGGTAGGTCGTCGAAGAACGCTGCGTCGTATGGAAACGGCCACAGCTTTTTGTCCGCGATGAATGGCTGCATGTATGCGGTAGCCGAGCGAAGACCGCGGCCATCGGGCAGTTGGAATGCGAAGAGATTGTCGTCCTGTGTGGTGAGAATCTGCGCCGTGGTGCTGAGCATATCGAGCGTAAAGAGTGAGGCTCCGTAGGGATTATGGCCCGCAACGGCGAATGGGAGGTGTCCATCGGCAGCGATCTGGTTCGGGATCAGCACGGTGCGAAAGCGGTCGCGACAGAGTTGTTGTAACCCGGAATCTGCGGTGAAGCGTGCAAACTCGGCCACCTGCATCGCCCAGCTGCAGCCATGCAGGTCTTGAGCGTCGCGTGCAGCCACGCCGTTCGTCGAGGTGGTCAGCCACTGAAGATAGTCATGGAACCAGCCGCGCAACGCGACGTGATCCTGCAGGGAGAAGATGCCGCCATCGAGCAGGAAGGAGGCCGCGCGAGCCGTTTCCACCAGTTGGATGGTGTCGATGATGCCGCTGGCTCGGCCCTGCGCGACGCCGAAGATGGAGTCGGTGTACTGCAGATTCGGGTTCATGCGCGAGAGGGGATCGATGAACCAGGCGCGTAGATGCGCGGCTGCCTGCTCCGCGTAACGCTGGCGGCCGGTCAGCATCCAGGCGGCGGTCAACGCTGGGACGATGAGGCTGAGGCGGATCAAGGCCTCGCTGTGCGCGTGGAAGCGATCAGGATTGGCAAAGCCTGCCTGGCGAATGTAGGGCCCGCCAGGCCGGTCAGCATCCGGCCACCAGTCTTCGGCTTCCGTGTAGTAGTCGTGGAGACCGCCTGCGCTGCGCGGGCAGTGCGTGCTTGTGACGGTGATCGGCGCTGCGTTCAGATAGCCGTTGGCTGCGCGCAGAATACGCCCGCGATCAACACTCACGATCGAGGCGGTTGCCTTGGAAGACTCGGCCCGTAACACCCCTGACAACGGATTCCAGAAAGCTATGGACGCTGCACCAAGAAAGAAGTGACGGCGCGTAAAGGACGAACGCGGAACAAACATCAGGTGCTCCTGGGGACGGGCCGTTGGTGCGGGTGGCTGAAAGCGATTGTGGTGAAGCGGCCCGAGTTCAGTTATACGGCCTGAGCTGCAGTCGAGCATCGACGCCGCAGCCGCAACTGCCTTGGAGGTCAGCGTCGCGCAAAAGTTGGCTATACAGAAATATGGATAACATGACTACAGTTCTGCATAGCAACTTGTATGATGATTCGTCATCGGATTTCGGCAGAATGCGTCGCCGAAGGTGGCCCTGCCGCGGATAAAGCGGCGATGGAGACTTCATGGAAGGCTTGTTGGAAGATCGCTTGAACATGACAGAGAATGAGACACA
>JAJZFE010000111.1 GCA_021798655.1 Acidobacteriota bacterium
TGGCGCTGCTGGAAAAGTTGGCCCGCGCCGAGTCTGCGCCCGGCGGCGCATCTCCAGAATCATAAGCGCCCGCGCCGCCACCCCCGCAAGATGGTCAAATCCATCGCTATCACGCACCGCGCCACAACGGTCCGCATTGAGATGCCGGAGCAGCGACGCCATGCAGCGCGACTCTTCGTCGGGGCGAGGCTCGTCCAAATAAGCACTATCGCCGTGCTTGACAGCGCCCACCGTGAGCGCCTCCGCCACCTTCGCCAGCGAGTGCGGAGGAATCAGGTCGTGCCGTAATTTCATTGCCATCCTACCAGATCCCTCTCATTGCGCCCGCACTCGCCAGCCGCATCATCTCCCGCTCAAAATACGGGCCGTGTGTCACGCGCGGCCATACCGCGATATGTACCATCTCATGCAGCAGCGTCAGCCGCCGCACGGAGCGCCCCCACGTGTTGTCGGGATTGATGCGGATATGGAAACGCCCATCGCTCTTGTAGTCACAGTCCCCATAGGCTCCATCCACCGTCGCATAGTAGACCGCAGTATCGCGCGGGAGCGTGCCACCGAAGTACCGCTGATTGTACTCGCGGAACCAACGCCGCAACTGAGTATCGGACACCATCGCTACAACCCCGCGAGAAGCAGCCAAAGCAGCCGCACAACCTCTACCACCGCATAGGCGACAGCCAACGCGAACAGCGTCAAGGCCGACACCGCAACACTACGCACCGCGCGCCGCATGTATTCACTCATTGGCCGATATACCTCAGCGCCTGCTTGACGCTCTGGAAGGGCACCATCTGGTGCGTGTCCGGGTGCAGGACGACGCAGGGGAAGTACGGGGCCGTCTTGAGCGAGAAAAAGCGCTTGGCATAGCCCGAGTTGGTGTGGAGCGTCCCGCCAGTGACGTAGCAGCGCTCCTTGCCACCGTCCTCTGTCAAGGCAAAGCCCCACTGGTGGATATCTCCCATCAGCACCAACTCGCGGTCGCTTGCCATCTGGCGCACGTAGCGGCCCTGAGCGTGCATCCGGTTGAACATCGATCCGCCGTTGAACTTGTGCGACGCGGCGCAGCGATACACCTCCTTCCCCACATGGAGGTCAGAGTGTCCGATGCCGTTGTGATACACGAAGCGCCGGTTGAGCAGATTTTTCACGCTCGACGTTCCCGCCTGCGACTCCTGCCTCAGGATGGAGTGGTTATCCCACGTCGCGAACGCCACCTTGTCCTTGATCTCGTCAAGCCAATCCTCCAGGAACATCTCCTGCATCTCGGGCGTGAGCACTTGGCTCACGACCTCCAGCACGCCGCGCAGCTTGATGGCCATCTCAAGGTAATCGCCCATGAGCGCGACGTAGAGATTGGGCGTGTGGATGATCTCGTCGGTGATCGATTCAAACAGGCCGTAGTCCGCCCCATAGCTCCCGATATGCTGGTCTCCGAATCCCATCAGGATCACCGGCTGTGATCCATCCCCCAGCTTGATCTTCGCGTAGTCCTGCGACGAGGAAGCGATGCTGCGCATCGTCTGCATTGCCTTGACGTTTTTGCACGCCTCGCGCCAGCGGAAGACCCCGACCTTTTTATCCGCGACGACCGGCGGAGTGTTGAGCCGACGCTTAAGCGTGCTCACAAATCCGGTGGATACACCGCACTTCTCCGCGATACGATCACGGCTCAGTGCGCCTCGCTTCAACTCTTCGGCGACGGCGCGTTGCTTGTGCTCGGGAACGGATGGCTGGGGCATTAGCGTTTCACCGCCTCAATGACCTGGGATACAGACGCCGCTCCCCAGGCGAGCACTTTGAGTAGTCCAGCCGCTCCCACCAGCATCAGAGCGAAGCGCTCCAGCCGCGTGATCCGCTTGCCGTGCTCCTTGGATGTGGACTCCAGCAGCGGAATCCGCGCGGTACTCTTGTCGTACTCTCCGCCCGTCAACTCAGCCTGGAAGACGCGAAAATCGATGCGGTGTTGCGAGACTTGCTGCAAAATCTCGTCGAGCTTTGCTGACTCCCGCGTTTCGCGCGTGTCTTCCGTGATCATGCGTGCTCCTCTGCGGCGGTGGGTTGGTGCCCGTCTCTCCGGGCTGTCTCCGCTCAAGGGTGCATCGATACGGGGCTGGGCGGCTCACCGTGGGTATGTCGTTCAGGCAGCGGCAGGCGTCACTACACCCTGCACATTCAGGATGCTCACAATCGCGCTGACGAGCCGGTTGATGTAGCTGGTGTTGACGCTGATGCCAGCCGCCTTCAGGCCGCTCTGCACCGTGGCATCGGATAGCAGCGTCGTGACGGCGGAGTTGGCGAGCGTGAGCACTTCTGCGGCCTTCTGCGCTCCCGTACCACTCTGCACGCCGCTGGCAGCGTACTTTTGCTCCGTAAGCGCGATGGCATTCTGCAACAGGTCGGCGGCGCTGGTTGCTTCGGCGAGCGGAGCCACAGCAGCCGGGAACACAAATCCGGCGATCACCGAGGCCTCGGGCAGGTACTTCACCGCGAAGGTAAGCCCCTTCTCAAACTCTTTGCCGATAAACTCCAGCACAGACACAACATCATTTTCAACGGTGGACACGATAGACACGTGAGTCTCCTGATTACTTTTGGTTGGGCTCGCTGGGAGCGTGGAAGACATAGGTGGTACCGCCGACGCCAAGGGGGTTTGACTGTGCGGCGGGGGGGGGAGAGACGGGCTCGGCGAGTTCTCCGAACCGTGCTTCGGCCAACCGATCAGCGTTCGCAGCGAGTCGCTGAATGAAGCGATAAAACCAGCCATAGAAAGCACCTTTCTGAGCCTCCGTGGGAGGCTGCATCGCGCCCGCCGCCGCCGAGAAAACGAAGTACGCCGAGAGGGTGAGGATCACCGGCAGAGCGAGGCCGGTGATCGCAGTCATTTCGCCCCCGCGAAGAACGTATCCAGTTGGGCGAAGATTTGAGCCTCCGTGATGTAGAACGGCTTGTGCGTCACCGCGATGGTGATCTCACCCGCTGCAATCGTCCATGCCAGCGTGCAGCCGTGGGTTACGACTGCCCCGGCGGGTTGGCTCGGGTCAATCTGCGGACCGCCGTCTGCCGCGATTCTTGCGCAAACAGCAGCAGGGTTTGGGAGCGCGTAGGTCTTAGTCATCATCCCTCACTGCGTTTATGCCTCAAATCAGCGGATAGCAGCAAAAAGCCCCGCAATCTGCGGGGCTTTGCGAAACACGCCGTGGTAGCAAGAGGTTATTGCGTCAGCCAGCTATAGGCGGTTCCGTTGTAGCTGCAAATCACCGTCGCAGTGATCGCTCCGCCGGAGACATACGCGCCCATGAAGGTAGGCGCGGTCGCATCCTTGACAGACGCCGTATTCCCCTGGAGCAGCGCCGAGCACGCGGGAAGAGGGCTGCCCGCCGCGCTATACAGCGACGGGTTGAGGATGTTCGCCGCGGGAGCGTAGGTGCTTAGGTTGTAGGTCGTCCCGGTAATGCCTCCCACCTGGTAGAGCGTGAACGACTGGCCATCCGCCAAATCAGAGATGGAAGTGTCGGTGATCGTCACCGTATAGCGAAAACCCGACGGCGCGGAGGTAATCTCGTCGGGGAGCGAGCACGTGCCCAGAGCCCCCGCAGTGATTGAGCATGAATAGCCAAGGGGGGAGGCCGGGGAGCCGGGGAGGTTCAGGCCGCCGCCGCTTTTCGTCACCGCGATGGGATGTCCGTTGATATCGACGGGGATAAACAGCGCCGTTCCGGTCGTGATTGCTACGCCGCCCATCGTGATAGAGCCGGTGGGAGCAGTCACCGTCGTAGTTTGCGCGGGCGCGTAGCCCAACATTACGAGCGGCACAAGGAGCCAGAAAAAGGATTGACGAAGAAGTCTCATGTTCCCTCAGTACCACAAGCGGAGCGCAGAGGGCCAGAAACCCCACCACGCTCCGCTTGCCCCTCTGTTACGGCCAGACGATAGCCTGTACAGCATTGACCGTGGTAGCCGCTGCCACCTGAGCTGCGAGTGTCGCATGGGTGGCTTGCTGCGCCTGAATCCACGCCTTGGCATCCGTACCCACCTGCTGGATCTGCGCTGCCGTGTGTGGAGCGAAGGCCCAGACAGCGGGAGTGCCAGCCGCGCAGTAAAACAGTGTGGTGAAGGTGGTGGGTGTCCCCGGAAGCATGGACGCAACGATCGACGCCGTGAGGTTGAGCTGGTCGGTCTCGCCCGAGGGATAGGTGTGCGCCGCCCCCAGAGCCGACGAGGTAAAGCCATTGGTGATGGCCGTCGACGCGGCGTTGGGG
>JAJZFE010000134.1 GCA_021798655.1 Acidobacteriota bacterium
TGCCACTACCGCGCCTCCCCTGCCGTCTGCAGTACCATGCGTTGCAGCGCCTCCACCTCGCGCCGGCTGCCAATCACCAGCGGCGTCCGCTCATGAATCCCCTCAGCCCGCACCTCCAGAATCCGCATCTCGCCATCGATCGCCGCACCGCCCGCCTGCTCCATCACCATCGCCATCGGATACGCCTCATACAGCAGCCGCAGCTTGCCTCGCGGCGCCTTCTCCGTCGGAGGATACAAAAACACACCACCCTTCAGCAGCGTGCGATGAAAATCCGCCACCATGCTGCCGATATACCGCGCACTATAGTTCATCCCGCCCAATGCACCGCTCCGCAGAGACTCCAAATACTCGCGATACGCCACCGGCCAGCTCGCCGCATTGGCCTCATTCGCCGAGTAGTACGCCCCCTGTTCCGGCGCCTTCACTCCATCCGCCGTCAGCACAAACCTCTCCTCTGCATCCAGCGTGAACGCTGCCACCCCATGCCCGGCACCCGCGCCCTCCCCGCCCATCGCCAGCACCATCACCGCAGACGGCCCATACAGCACATACCCCGCCGCCACCTGCTCCGTCCCCGGCCGCAGCACCGACTCCGTCACATCCTCGCCCTCCAGCCGCACCACGCTGAAGATCGTCCCCACATTCACATTCACGTCTATATTCGACGACCCATCCAGCGGATCGAACACCACCACAAACCTCGCCCCATGCTTCGCATCCCCCTCCGCCCGCGGAAACACCACCGGCCCCTCATCCTCTTCGCTCACAATCGCATTCACCCACGGCACCGCACCCAGCAGCCGCGTCAGCAACTCATTCGCAAACACATCCAGCTTCTGCTGTTGCTCTCCCTGCACATTCACCGCACCCACAGCCCCATAGACATCATTCAGCCCGGCCAGCCGAATCTTTCGCTCAATCAACCGCGCCGCTCCCGCAATCGCTCCGATCACCTCCGCGACATGCGCACCCGCGCGCTGCGCCGCATACGCTTCCACCGTCACCAACTCCGTCGTCATCGCTTGTGCCATGGTCTCCCTTGCTTCCGCCTGCCTCTACCAGCCTACAATCTCATCAGCCTCCCGCGCCGCCCACCCAGCCCCCGTCATCTCGACCGGAGCGAAGCATAGTGGAGAGGCCCCCGCCTCTGCCCCCGCCTTTGCCTCTGCCTTTGCCTTTGCCTTTGCCTTTGCCTTTTTGGTTGTCATCCCGTAGGGATCTGCTTCTTCTTTTGCTGTTGCTGTTGCTGTTGCCGTTGCCGTTGCCGTTGCTATTGCCTCTGCCCTTGCCTCTGCCCTCCTATCCATCATTCCGAGCCCAGCGAGCGTCCGTTCCTACTTCGGCATCACCATCAACTCAATCCCACTAGCCGCGCCGGCCTCATGAAACACCGTCTCAGTAGCTTTCTTGAAGTCCTCCGGCCTGGCCTTCGCAATATCCATAAACACCTGCGGATTCCGATCCGTCAGCGGAAACCACGAGCTCTGCACCTGCACCATGATGCGATGCCCCTTCAGGAACGTATGGTTCACATCCTGCATGCTGAAGTCCACCTCGGTCATCTTGCCCGGCACCAGCGCCTCCGGCTTCGCCAGCGAGTTCCGGAACTTCGCTCGGAACGGCTCACCCCGCACCAGCATCTCGTACCCGCTCATAATCACCGGCGGAGCTGCCGTCACATGCTTCCCCTCGTTATCCGCATCCGGAGCATCATCCGGATACACATCAATCAGCTTCACATCAAAGTCCGAGTCCGTACCCGTCGAAGCAATCTTCAACCGCGGCCGCACCGGCCCCACCACCGTCACATCCTCGGTCAGCGGAGCCGTCTCATACACCAGCACATCCGGCCGCGTCGCCGCGAACCGCTGATCATCATCCATGTACCGCTGCGGTGGATCGGCCTCCGTCACATACCCCACATACGGCACCGGATGCGCCGGATCACTCACATAGCTGTCCTCGCTGTCCTTCGCCGCAGGCGCCGTGCATCCCAACCCTCCATCCGGCTCAAAGTACATCATCTTCGTCTCCGCCTGCCGCGGAGGCCACGCGTCATACTTCTTCCACACATCGCTTCCCGTCTCAAACGTGTACGCCTTCGGCAGCGGAGTCCACGCCGCGTCCTTCAAATAATGCGCAAAGAACGGAGCCTCCATCGTCTTCCGAAAAAACTCTGCCGTGTCCGATCCAAACTGGATATCCCCCAGCGACGCGCCCGTCCCCCGCGACCATCCCCCATGCACCCAAGGCCCTTCCACCAGCGTATCCGCCGCTGCCTCCGGGCTCTCCTTCGCAATCGCATGGAACACCTTCACCGGCCCCGCCAGATCTTCCGCGTCGAACCATCCCCCCACCGCCATCACCGCCGCCTTCACACCGAACATATGCTGCTCCATGTTCCGCTCCACCCAGTAGCTGTCATACGTGTCATGGATCGTCTGGTCGTGATACAGAGGATTCGTCCCGCCCGCCGGCGAATCCAGATGCGCCAGCGTCCCCATCTTCAGGTAGTACGCATACGCATCCTTGGTGAAAAATTCAAAGTTATTCCGCGGCTCCACCTTCAGCGGATTCTTCTGCGGCGCGAAGAACGGCGCATAGAACGAGTGATTTGCCGCCAGCATGAACGCCCCGCCGTGATAGCTGTCATCGCCATCGAACAGATTCATCATCGGCGCCTGCGGGCTCGCCGCCTTGATCGCCGGATGCCCATCGATAATGCTCGCCGCGGTATAGAACCCTGGATAGCTGATCCCCTCAATCCCCACCTTGCCGTTATTGCCCTTCACATTCTTCAGCAGCCAATCCACCGTGTCATACGTGTCGGTCGATTCATCAATCCCCTTCCCATCCCTCGGCGGAGTCATCTCCACCCAACTCCCCTCGCTCTCCCACCGCCCCCGCACATCCTGGCACACCAGAATGTATCCACTCTCCAGTATGTCCATATTGCCCGTAACGCGCGGCTCCACCACATCGTTGTCATAGCTCCCGCAGCTATACGGCGTCCGCGTCATCAAAAACGGATACGGCCCCTTGTCCTCAAACTCCCCCGCAATCGGCGTATACACCTGCGTATAGAGCTTCACTCCATCCCGCATCGCAATCCGGTATTCATGCTTCGCATAGTGCGTCTTGAGGAATGCCTTCGTCTGCTGCATCTTCTGCTGCATCGAAGTCGGAGGAGGAGCAACCGGCGCCTTCGTCTGCGCTCCCGCCGCGGCCACCAACGCGACCATCACACCCCACCCCATCAATGTTCTTGTAACCACACGCATGCACTCTCTCCTGGCTCTGGAAGTCAATCCACGGACTTTTCGGATTGTACTCGCTCCACCCCGCGCCCTTCTGCGATACTCCCACCATGCGACCTCGCCGGGCCAGCCCGCATCGCAACGCGTCGCCACTCACCTCGAGCGCCCTGCTCCCTCTCCTCCTTTCGCTCCTCATCCTCGCGCCCCAGCCGGCATCCACCCTCCGCGCCCAATCCACATCAACTCAACCCACACCCTCGCAAGCCACACCAACGCAACCCGCGCCAGCCCCGCCTCCCAACGACCCACGCTACACCCTGCACGTCTACTCCCGCCTCGTCCAGATCCCGACCCTCGTCCTCAGCCCCTCCCTCCAACCGCTTCCCCCCATCGATCCCCACAGCTTCAACGTCAGCATCGACACCGGCCCACTCTTTCGCCCCAACCGTGGCCGTCTTGAAGGCGACGACCCCATCACCCTCGCCATCCTTCTCGACGTCAGCGGCGACCAGTCCTCCCTCCTCCCCGTCTTCAGCCAAAGCCTCTCCGCATGGGCCACGCAGTCGCTCCGTCCGCACGACCGCGTCTCCATCTACGCCATCGATTGCGACCTCATCAGAACCACCAACAACGAACCGCCCAACCCCTCCGTCCTACAGCGCGGCCTGGACGCAGCCATCACCTCACCCATCACCCTTGGCAACAAGAAGCACGGCACCTGCGGCAACTCCATCCTTCTCTGGAACTCCATGGTCGTTGTCATGAAGCAACTCGCCCAACTCCCCGGCCGCCGCGTTCTCCTCGTCGTCTCCAATGGCTTCGATGGCCACAGCACCGTGAAGCAGGACAGCCTCAAGGCCCACGCCACCGTCGATGCCGTCACCATCTTTGCCATCGCTGCAAGAACTTCGCTCATCTATCCGTGGGGTAGAACCATGAACTCCATCTGCGAGGAATCCGGCGGCATCCTGCTGATCACCTCACCCCAGGACCTGCTGCAAC
>JAJZFE010000324.1 GCA_021798655.1 Acidobacteriota bacterium
AATGGTCGGGGCGAGAGGATTCGAACCTCCGACCCCCTGCTCCCGAAGCAGGTGCGCTACCAGACTGCGCTACGCCCCGAACCTGTGACCATCGAGCGATGGTGGCTGGTGTGGTGCCGGTCTTTTTGTAGGGGAGGTATGCGGCTCCGGGAAGATGCTTGAGCCTTACGATCCACTGACCAACGAGTCTTAGTTTAGCAGAAGATGAGGCGCGCGTGGTGAGGGAAGTCCACAGGCGCGGAGAACGGGCTGCAAAGGCTTGCGGCCCGCAGAGGATCGGTGTGTTACCGATCGACTGCGGGCCGCAGGGTTGAGGGTACGACGAGAGGTTAGTGGCTGGCCGGTGCGGCAGGCTTGGTCGCCGGTTTGGCGGCGGCCTTGGCTGTCGGCTTGGCAGCAGGCTTGGCGGCAGACTTCGCCGCGGCCTTCTTGTGCATCGGCTTGGAGCCTGGCTGGCGCGGCTTGCCGTACGCCTGACCCTTGCGCGGAATCTGCTTCTCGTCGAAGCGCTGCGTGTTGGGTTCGGCGAAGGTGGAGCCGGCAGGAACCAGGTAGCTCTTGGCCGTGCGACCGGAGGTCTCGCCGACGCGGACGCTGATCCGCGACGGGTCGATGCTCTTCTCGTCGGTGAGGTACTGGCGGATGTTCATGGCGCGCTCGGCGGCGATCTGCGGCTTCTCCTCAGGATCGGAGTTGCCGACGACGACCAGCTTGGCGTCGGTCTGATGACCGAGAGCGACGGCGATGTCGTCGAGGCAGGCCTTGGCTTCATTGTCGACGCGGCTTGGACGGCGCGCATCGCGAGTGAAGTTGAGCGTGCAGAGCTGCTCGACGGGCAGAACCGGCGGCTTCGGTGCGGGGACGATGACGAAGTCCACGGTGGCCGAGGCCGACTTGCCCTTGTCGTCGTGCACGGTGCCGGTGACGGTGATGTTGCCCGGCGGCAGACCGGCGGTGGAGAGCATCGCCTTGTTGTTGTCGACCGAGAGCTGACCCTCGTTCGTGGTGAAGGTGTAGGTGAGCGGACGGTTCTGTTCGCTGCGGCCGGTGCAATCGACTTCGAGCGTGGTGCCTGCGACGGCCTGCGACTCAGAGCCTGTGCAGGCGATGGTCGGGGCGGTGTAGGCCTTCACGTTGAACGGCGCCGAGCAGTAGGCCGACTCGCCGGGCTTGGAGCCGACGGAGATCTTGCCGATCACGTCGTACTGGCCGGCATCGAGGCCGGTCGTGTCGATGGTGGCCGACGATCCGTTGGGGGTGACGACGCCACCCTTGGAGGCCCAGTTGTAGTCCGGCGTGCGCTTGCTCTTGAGGCCGACGGTGCTGCCGGTGACGGTGACAACCTCGCCGGGGTAGACGTCGGTGGGGTTGGACGAGCAACCGTAGATGAGCGGCACGGTGCCTTCGCTGGCTTCGCGGAGGTGCAGCACGAGACCTGCGGAGAGCTTCACCGCGTTGATGCTGGCGGTGCCGCCGGTGGAGTTGGGCAGCGTGGTGCCGGTGGCGATGCCAGGTGCACCGTAGTTGATGTGGGCGTACTGGTAGTCCACCTGCGCGGGGCGGATGGCGAGGTGGCGGTGCCAGAAGGGCAGCACGTAATCCACGCCGGCGCCGAGCGTCATGCCGGGACCCCAGTGCAGGGGCTGGAACTCCGGTCCGTTCATGCGGACGCCGCCGCCGAGGACGTGGACGAAGGGCAGGAACGAACCCTCGGAGAAGCGGTAGATGCCACCGGCTTCGGCCGTGTAGATGCGCTGGTTGCAGAGGTTGGTCGAGCAGGGGCCGTACTGGTTGTTCACGTTGTTGTTGCCCGTGAAGTAGCTGCCCTCCACCTGCACGCCGAGGCTCTGGGTGATGTAGTCCGCGATGCTGGCGGTGGCGTTCGGGTTATAGATGGCGTGGTACTGGTAGCCATTGACGGAGGAGTTTAGCGGCTGAAAGAGGCCGTATCCACCATAGATGTCGATGCCGGAGTCGAAACGCTCCGTGACCATTGGCTTGGCTTGCGCGAAGCAG
Organism: Acidobacteriota bacterium; assembly: GCA_021798655.1. The sequence goes on from JAJZFE010000324.1 coordinate 2,017, forward strand.
GCGGAAGCCAAGGCGAGGTTCAGGCCGAGAGAAGTGAGAGCAAGGCGGGTTCGCCGGCTGAGGAGACGCATGAGACTGATTCCTCCGAATACACTGCTGGGGTGACTACGACGATATTACTAGTGTCTGGCAATACTCTAACGGATTTGTTTGATTCGCAAAGGCTTTTTTCGCGGGCTGGTGGGGAAGTGGTCAACAGCAAAGGCCTTAACGGGATTGCGGTGGTCTGGAAGGGGAGCCGGAGGCTAGGATAACAGTCGAGGCTAACCTCTGCATTTCGCTGGGAGTGTACGAGGGTGCGACAGCCTGGAGTCCGCAGCAGGCGGCATCAGGCGGAGCCTTCGGAGCACGCGATCAGGTGCACTGGTATTTATTAATCGATGAAGTAACGGCGCAGGCATGGCTGTGAGGTGGGACGTTGCGAGGTGCGATGCAGGAGCGGCGCAGGTTGCTGGAGCGGTGGCGGCAGGGCGGCGCGGTGGCGCTGGTGACGCTGGTGCGGGTGGAGGGGTCCAGCTATCGGCGGGCCGGTGCGCGGATGCTGGTGTGCGCGGACGGGGAGTATGTGGGCGGGATCTCGGGCGGGTGCCTGGAGGCGGAGGTGCTGCGGCGGGCGGCGTGGAAGGTGCGGTCGGGCGCGGTGGTGGAGCGGTTCTCGACGCTGTTCGACGATACGACGGAGATGCCGTACGGCCTGGGCTGCGGAGGCACGCTGTACCTGCTGCTGGAGCCGGTGGATACGCCGGAGTGCACGGCGCTGATGGAGGCGATGGAGGCGAGCCTGCGCGGGGAGACCTGCGCCGTGACAACGGTGCTGCCGCAGGAGGGGCGGCCGCTGCGCCGCAGCTTTGCGGCGATGGCGGAGGGGTTGAGCGAGTGGAACGCGGACGAGGTGTATTGCGAGCGGCTGGAGGCTCCGCAACGGCTGCTGCTGTGCGGTGCGGGCAACGACGCGCAGCCGATGGTGAGCCTGGCCGTGCAGCTGGGCTGGAGCGTGACGGTGGTGGACGGCCGGGCGCAGTGGGCGCGAGCGGAGCGGTTTGCCGGGGCGGAGCGGGTGTTGGCGGCGACGACGCTGGAGGGCATCGAGGTCGGGGAGAGCGATGCGGTGGTGCTGATGTCGCATAGCTATGAGCAGGACCGTGCGTGGTTGACGGCGGTGTTGCCGCGGCGGCCGCGGTACCTGGGGCTGCTGGGAGCGCGTCATCGGAGTGCGCTGCTGCTGAGCGAGGCGGCGGAGGAGTTGCGCTGGGAGCTGGGCCGGGTGTGCGAGCACGTGTTTGCGCCGGTGGGCCTGGACCTGGGCGGCGATGGTGCGGAGTCGATTGCGCTGGCAACGATTGCAGAGATTCATGCCTGTTGCGAGGGGCGGCTGGGGCACTCGCATCGGATGACGCCGGCGATGATTGCGGAGCAGATTGCGAAGGGTGGTGCGTCGCGGTATCTGGAGGCGCAGTGCGCGCTGTGAGCGGCGTGGCGGCGATTGTGCTGGCGGCGGGGGCGTCGCGGCGGCTGGGGCGGCCGAAGCAGACGGTGCTGCTGGGCGGGGAGATGCTGGTGGAGCGCGCGGTGCGTGTGGCGATGGAGGCAGGGCTGTCGCCGGTGATCGTGGTGGTCCGCGAGGGGGCGGAGTTCGCGGAGCGACTGCGGGAGCGTGAGTGCGTCATCGCAGTGAATGCCGAGCCGGAGGAGGGGATGGCGGCTTCGATCCGTTGCGGCGTAGCCGCGGCGGCGGGCGCGGCGGGGGCTGTGGTGATGGCCTGCGATCAGCCAGGGCTGCGTGCGGAGCATCTGCAGGCGCTGGTGGCAGAGCCGGAGCGTGTGACCGGCTCCCGCTATGCCGATCGGACGGGGGTGCCGGCGTACTTTCCGGCGAAGGAGTTTCCGTCGCTGCTGGGGTTGCGGGGAGATGCCGGGGCGCGCGAGCGGCTGCGGGAGGCCGCGTTTGTGGTAGCCGAGGAGCTGGCGCTCGATGTGGATACCGAGGCCGATGTGGAGCTGGCGCGTCGGCAGGCGGACTTCCCCCCCCCCCCGTACTTTTAGGGCAAAGTATTCATAAGTAGAGGCTTAGGGGCGGACTTCGCGGTTGGGGAGATGTGCACCGAAAGTAGGGCAGTGGGTCAGGGTTGCGGGTTGCTTGGAGGCGGCGTGGCGGGCAGGGGTTGGTCGTCCGGGCCGAGAGGTGCGCTTTCGCCGACGATGTGGCTGGTGGAACGGA
>JAJZFE010000446.1:0-2438 GCA_021798655.1 Acidobacteriota bacterium
TCGATCTTCGCCCCGATTCGCCGGACTTCGGCAAGTGGGTTGGCGTACATCTCAAGGGAGAAGAGATCGAGAGTCTATGGATTCCCGAAGGGTTTGGCCACGGCTTTCTGGTGCTTTCAGAAACCGCTAGCGTGCTCTATAAGACCACCCGTTTCTACCATCCTGTGGGTGAGCGCTGTGTGCGCTGGGATGACCCGACCCTTGGCATTGCGTGGCCGCTGGGGGGTATCGGTACGCCGACAGTCTCAGCGAAGGATGCTGCCGGAAGTCTCTTGTTGGCTGCCGAATTACCTCCACCATATCAGTTCGTCTAGTGTCCCGAGTCTGAAGTTCTTATACAAAAGCGAGCGACAGCGTCAAGGATTTGGTCGGCTGTTTTGTGCCAGACGAAGGGTTTTGGGTCTTGGTTGTGGTGCTGGATGAAGGTGCCGATGGCGTCTTGAAGTTCTTTGGTGGAGCGGTGAACGCCGCGCCGGAGTTGTTTTTCGGTGAGCGCGGCAAACCATCGTTCTACCAGGTTGAGCCATGAGGCTGAGGTTGGCGTGAAGTGGAGATGGAAGCGTGGCCTCCTGGCCAGCCAGTTGCGGATGGTCTGGGTCTTGTGCGTGCCGTAGTTGTCCAGGATCAGATGCACGTCCAGTTCTGCGGGAACGTTCTTTTCGATGGTGTCGAGGAAGTTGCGGAACTCGCTGGAGCGATGTCTCTGCTGGGTCTGGCCAATAATCTTGCCGGTGCGGGTGTCGAGCGCGGCGAAGAGACTGGTGGTGCCGTGGCGTTGGTAATCGTGGGTGCGGCGTTTGATCTGTCCGGGCCGCATGGGCAACAGCGGCGCGGTGCGGTCAAGCGCTTGAATCTGGCTCTTCTCGTCCACGCACAGCACGAGCGCACGATCCGGCGGTGCGAGATAGAGGCCGACGATGTCGCGCACCTTCTCGATGAACAGCGGATCGCGGCTGAGCTTGAAGGTCTCGGAGCGATGGGGAGCGAGCGAAAAGGCGCGCCAGATGCGGCTGATGGTGGACTGGCTGAGTCCGCACGCCTTGGCCATGTCACGCGTAGACCAGTGCGTGGCCGCCGCGGACTGGCTCTCCAGCGTACGAGTCAAGACCCGTTCCACCTGCTCGTCGCTCAGCTTGCGCGGCGTTCCCGGACGTGGCTCGTCGAGCAGGCCGTCGAGACCAAAGTCCAGGAAGCGCTGACGCCACTTGCCAGCCGTCGGCTTCAAAGGCCGATCTCCAAATTCCGGGAAGAACTCCTTTTCTATATAACGACGCTCGTGACTTGGATCCTTCCAGTTCTTGTCGACCTGCTCCTTCAAATAGCGCTCCCCGAACTCTCGGACGGTGAGTTCCCCTGCCGATTTGGTCGTCGCATCGGCCCGCAGCTTCCGCTTTTCCTCAACGGGTGAGATTCCGTTCGCAACCTTGCCCGCCAAAGCGTCCCGTTTCTCCCGAGCTTCCTTTAAGGAGACTCTGCACAAGTTCTGCATCCGCGTCGTGATTGATTAATCAGATAGTAGTGAGGTGGGAGCGATGAAGCAGCAGAGTCTGGCGAGTCAGGGTGTGTTCGAGAAGTACGGGCGGAAGAGTCGCCGCGAGGTATTTCTGGACGAGATGGAGCAGATCGTTCCGTGGTCAGCGTTGGAAGCGCTGGTGCGACCGCACTATGCGAAGGCGGGCAAGGGGCGGCAGCCGGTGGGGCTGTTCGATCATGCTGCGGACGTACTTCGTGCAGCAGTGGTTCAACCTGTCGGACCCGGGCGTGGAAGAGTTGTTCTATGAGTCTTCTGCGGTGCGTCGTTTCGTTGGCGTTGACCTTGGCATCGCCGCCGCGCCGGATGAGACGACCGTGCTGCGCTTTCGTCATCTGCTGGAGAAGCATGACCTTGGCGGTCTGATGCTCGATGCGGTGAACGTGCATCTGGAGGCCAGGGGCATCAAGATCGCGACCGGCACGATCGTGGATGCGACCATCATCCATGCGCCTTCTTCCACCAAGAACAGCACAGGCAAGCGCGATCCGGAGATGCACCAGACCCGGAAGGGCAACCAGTGGTGTGTGTCACGAACACGAGCGCAAGCTCGTGATGCTGTACCGAAGATGGGAGAAGGCCTCCCGGAGCCGGCTTGCAGGAGCAGGCTTCAAACCGCCCGGTGCTGCTGCGTTTAAAAGGCGTGGTGGTGAGCGACCGAGGAAAAAGGCATCGTCAAAGATGTCAGGTACGTATTGAGGAGATGAGCGAAAGCAAACCGTCCGATGACGCATCGTTATTGCCTCAAAACGCTGTCAGAACTGGGGACGACCACTGGCTCCAGGATAAGTCGGGACGATACCTGTTTACGGTCTCGATGGCAGTCGGTGTAAAGGCGGCATGAACTCAATACAGGCTTTGGTATGGAACGTGAGAACCTCGTTCTGGATGGCAAGGGAAATGACAA
>JAJZFE010000446.1:2448-4232 GCA_021798655.1 Acidobacteriota bacterium
CTATGCCGGGGCGAGGGACGGAGCTGTCCGTAGTAGCGATGAAACCCTTGGAATGAGGGTGGAGCGAAGGGGCAGCGTTATCCAGTGGACGAACGTCGCCAACCCGTTCTGCGGGGATGAGTGACATGACATCGACAAAACCTTATTGCATTGCGAAACGCACGGTATGGGAGGCATACCAGCAAGTAAAGGCCAACCGGGGTGCTGCGTGCATCGACGATGAAACGATCGCGATGTTCGAACAGAACCTGCCTGGGAATTTGTACAAACTGTGGAATCGGATGTCGTCGGGTTCGTACTTTCCGGCGCCGGTGAAGCAGGTAGAGATTCCGAAGGCAAAGGGCGGAACGAGAAAGCTGGGTATTCCCACTGTGTCTGATCGAATCGCACAGACGGTCGTCAAGCGAACCATCGAGCCTATACTCGACCCGATCTTTTATCCAGATTCCTATGGATATAGACCGGGACGATCGGCAAAACAGGCGATCGCCGTCACCAGAAAGCGGTGCTGGCAATACGACTGGGTGGTCGAGTTCGACATCAAGGCGGCCTTCGATCAAATCGATCATGGTCTCTTGTTGAGGGCTGTGCGCACCCACATCAGGGAAGGCTGGATACTTCTGTACATCGAACGGTGGCTGACTGCGCCGTTCGAGACTGCCGAGGGCGACCAACTGCCGCGGGATCGCGGTACGCCGCAAGGCGGAGTGGTCAGTCCGATCCTAATGAATCTGTTCATGCACTATACGTTCGACGCATGGATGCAGCGAACCAATCCCCTTTGTCCGTTTGCCCGTTATGCCGATGATGCGGTGGTTCACTGCCGCAGCCGGAAGCAGGCGGAAGACGTGATGCAATCGATCGCATTGCGGCTGGCGGAGTGTGGTCTGACTATGCATCCGGAGAAGTCGAAGGTCGTGTATTGCAAGGACAGCAACCGCACCGAATCGTTTCCGCAGGTGTACTTCACCTTCCTCGGCTTCACGTTTCAACCGAGGAAAGCACTGAGCAAGCAGAACCGGCTATTTACCAGTTTCTTGCCGGGTGTGAGTACCGATGCCTTGAAGCGGATGCGAAAGACGGTGCGTGGGTGGAAACTAAATCGACAGACTCATGTGGCGCTTGCCGAACTGGCGAGGCAATATAACCCGACGATACAAGGATGGTGGAACTACTACGGAGCGTTCTATCAAACAGCCATGCTCCATGTGTATCAGCACTTTGACCGAGCACTCGAGCGATGGGCCAGACGCAAGTACAAGACCTTATCGGGACGGAAGCAGGGCAGTGGGCAGTGGCTTTGCAAGATGAAGGACGCTGAACCGCAGTTATTTCATCACTGGCGTGTGGTTGGGGACATGGATGGATAACGGGAGCCGTATGGCGCGAGAGTGTCACGTACGGATCTGATAGCGGCCGAGGGGGAAGCTTCCGCGGTCGACTCACCACTTCGGGTTGAAGGCGCACATCGGGGTGGACAGCAAGGAGGGCCACGTCCACTCGGTGGCGGCCAGCGCGGCCGACTGCCACATGCTGCCGGAGTTGTTGCATGGCGAGGAGCGCAAGGTATGTAAGCGTGGGAAGTTCCCCTCTGGCGAGAGAGCGCTTCGTTCTATACCCTCATCGGCACGGCCAAGCTCTGCGGACTCGATCCCTCGTTTTGCCTCCGCACTGTCATGGCACAGATCGCCGATCATCCGATCAACCGCATCGGTGAGCTCCTGCCCTGGAACCTGGCAGCAACCCTTCAGTCAGAGCCGGCAGAAGCCGCTTAAGAACGAAAT
>JAJZFE010000406.1 GCA_021798655.1 Acidobacteriota bacterium
CGTGGATCAATACACGCAGAACATCAGCACCGTCCTGTCTAAGGTGCAGTCCTCCAGCTCCGTATTGAGCAACGTCGTGACGGCCCTTACGCAGGCAGTTTCGCTGGGCACCGAGGGTGCCAATGGCACGAACACCGCCGCCAATTTACAGGCGATTGCCACCCAGGTGCAGGGAGTCCTGTCCAGCGTAGTATCAGAGGCCAACACGTCGGTCGCAGGATCATACCTGTTCGGAGGAACGGGCACGACACCTCCCTACACCGCCGACGCCACTTCGCCAACCGGCTATACCTACAACGGCGCCAGTGCTGCGACTTCGGTGGCTGTCGGAGATCAACTCAACGTCCAGGTAAACCTTCCCGGCAGCCAGATCTTCTCGAGCTCCAGCAACAACGTGCTGGGATCGCTCAACGCGTTGGTCACGGCATTGAAAAGCGGTAGCTCTTCGGCGATCGGCACCGCAACGACGTCCGTCAGCTCGGCGATTGCATACATCGGTCAGCAACAGGCTTTCTACAGCAACGCTGAGAGCCAGTTGAACTTGCAGGAGACCTTTCTCCAGCAGGACACTGTCACCCTGGCGTCGCAGGCCACCCATCTGGTAGGCGTGAACATGGCGACCGCTGCAACGAACCTTACCCAGGCGGAGACCGACAACAGCGCAGCCATGGCCGCCGCAGCCAAAGTGATGCCCAACACGCTGCTCAATTACCTCGCCCCGCCCGCCTGATGCCGCCGCGCGATCCCGCCATCGCGGGTCCATCTCCCGCAGCCCCTACGCCAACTCCAGCCTGATCGTTCCCGTCTCGCGGTCAAGCGTCGCAATGCGGAAGCTGCGAATCTGTCCCAGTCCGAGCGGTTCCGGCTTGCTTGCCGCCGCCGTCGCACCGCCCTTCCAGCGCGCACTCAGCATCGATGTCAGCGACGACAGATCCACCCCCACGTTACTCGTGCTCTCGGTCGCAGCAGCCGAGCTGGCCACAATCGGACACTCCGCGCGAATCCCTTCGCCCAGCTCAACCACGACGGACTCCGCCGTCTGCTCCACCACGCGCCCCGAGACCACATCGCCCGCCTTGTGCTCCTCCAGGTATTCGCCGCGGCTGGTCGGCACCAACTCCTTCATACTCAGCTTGATCTGCCGTTTTTCCGCATCCAGCCCGACCACCTGCGCCTTCACCATCTCTCCCACGCGCAGCACATCCTGTGGATGATGAATATGCCGGTCCGCGGTAATTTCGCTCACATGGACCAGGCCCTCGACGCCCTCTGCCAACTGCACAAACGCTCCGAACTTCATCAGCCGCGTCACTGGCCCTTCCATCGCCGACCCCACCGGAAACTTCTTCGGAACCTCGCTCCACGGATCCCCCAGCGCCTGCTTCAGCCCCAGCGAAATTCTCCGTTCGCCCGGGCTCACCGACAGGATCACGGCCTCGACCGTCTCGCCTTCCTTCAGCATGTCGCTGGGTTTTCTCACCTTCTTCACCCACGACATCTCCGACACATGAATCAGTCCCTCAACTCCCGGCTCCAACTCCACAAACGCACCGAAGTCCATCAGCCGCGCGACCGTACCCGTGATCCGCTGCCCAGCCAGATATTTCTCCGCCACAGCATCCCACGGCTCTGGCTGCAGTTGTTTCATCCCCAGCGAGACGCGCTTTGCCTCCGCATCGACGCTGAGAATCTTCACCTCCACCTGCTGCCCGACGCTCAGCACATCCTCCGGAGTCTTCAACCGACTCCACGCAATATCGCCGATATGCAGCAGTCCATCGATCCCACCCAGATCGACAAACGCGCCATACGACGCCATGCTGCGCACCTGCCCACTCACAACGTCACCCACACGCAGCTCCGCGAAGCGGCTCCCCTGCAGCGCACTTGCCTCCTCTTCGGCAATCACGCGGCGGTCCACCACCACATCTTCCTCCACCGTGTCGAGCTTGATGATGCGGCACGTAATCTGCTGTCCCACCATCTTTTCCATCTCGGCGGCCTCGCGCACGCCGCTTCTCGAGGCCGGCATAAACGCGCGCACGCCCACATCCACCGAGAGCCCGCCTTTCACCACAGCAGTCACCGTTCCCACCACCGCCGTCTTTTGTTCAAACGCTTCTTGCAGCGAAGCCCAATCCGTAGCCTGCGCCACCCGCAGCAGCGACAGCTCGTAGTACCCCTCAGGATTCCGTCCCTTCACCGAGACCGCAAACGTACTCCCCGGCGTCACTCCCTCAGCGTCACGCGGAAACGCACTACGCAGCAGCATCCCCTCCGTCTTGTACCCAATGTCCAGGTACACCGCCTCCGCGTCCATCGAGACGACAGTGCCTTCCATCTGCTTCGCATCGCCCTCAGCCTTATGCGTATGCGTGTGCTCAAACTCGGCGAGCAACTCGCCAAACGATTCAGCAGGCGATTCAGTCAGGGTTTCATTCTCAGCGGAGGCGTCAGGGATCAGTTCGTCAGGCGTCATAGTCTGCCTATCATTCTGTCACGAACCGCATCCCACCCGTTAGATCACCTCCCCACACGCCCGCATTTTCCACCGACGTCTGCTCTCCACATTGACGTCCTACGAACCCACGTGTTCCGATCTATCCTGTGATGCGAAGGGCTGCACTTCCGGTAGACGTCATTCTGCCGGAGATGCTTGCGTCCCTCGAGCGCACCCCCAACCTCGTCATCGAAGCCCCGCCCGGAGCAGGGAAGACCACCCGAGTTCCGCCCGCGCTTCTCGGCATCCTCAGCGGCGAAGTCATCGTGCTTGAGCCGCGCCGGATTGCCGCACGCATGGCCGCGCGAAGGGTCGCCTCCGAACTCGGCGAAGAGGTCGGCGCAACCGTCGGCTACCAGGTCCGTTTCGAGGAAAAGATTGGCCCGCGCACGCGCTTACGCTTCGTCACCGAAGGCATCCTTACCCGCCGTCTCCTCACCGATCCCGCGCTCAAAGGCGTCGACGCCGTCGTCCTCGACGAGTTCCACGAGCGCCATCTCGACAGCGACCTCGCCCTCGCACTCCTCAAGCGCCTGCAGAGCACCCGCCCCGAGTTGCGCATCATCGTGATGTCCGCCACGCTGGACGCCGCGCCCATCGCGCACTACCTCCGCGACTGCCCCGTCCTTCGCTCCGAGGGTCGCCTCTTCCCGCTCTCGATCCATCATCTCCCCTACTCGCCCGATCCTCTGCACCTCCAGGTGCGCAACGCCGTCGAACGCCTCTTCGCCGACCAGCACACCGGCAACATCCTTGCCTTCTTCCCCGGCATCGCTGAGATTCGCCGGACCCTCCGCGAGTGCGAACCGCTTGCTCGCCGCACCGGCCTGCTCGTCCTTCCGCTGCACGGAGACCTCTCACCCGCCGAGCAGGATCGCGCCGTCCTCCCCTCCGCCGAGCGACGCCTCATCCTCGCCACCAACGTTGCTGAAAGTTCCGTCACCGTCGAAGGCGTCACCGCCGTCATCGACAGTGGCCTCGCGCGCTTCGCCACCTACTCCCCGTGGACCGGTCTGCCGACGCTGCAAATCAGCCGCGTCAGCAAAGCCTCCGCCACGCAGCGCGCCGGCCGTGCCGCCCGCACGCAGCCCGGCCAGGTTCTGCGCCTCTACTCCGCGGAGGACTACTCCCTCCGCCCCGAGCACGACACGCCCGAGATCGCCCGCGCCGATCTCTCCCAACTCCTCCTCACCCTTCGCGCCATGAAGATCGCGCACATCGACAGTCTCGACTGGCTGCAGCCTCCCCCCGCCGAGGCCGTCGAAGCCGCCGAACTCCTGCTCGATCGCATGGGAGCCAGCGGCGGCATGGAGCACCGTCTCGCACGATTCCCGCTGCCCCCGCGTCTCTCGCGCATCGTCGTCGAAGCATTGGACCGTGGCGTCGGCGAGGACGGCTGCCGCGCTGCCGCGATGCTCGGCCTGGGCGTGCGCAGTGAGCGCAGCGATCTCCTCGCGGCCCTGGATCTGCCTCAGGATCATCGTGCCCGCCAGCACACCGAGCAGCTTCTCCGCATGGCTCGGCCGCAAACGCAGACCCACCACGATGACGATGCTCTGCTGCTCTCCCTGCTCGCCGGTTTTCCCGACCGCGTAGCTCGCCGCCGCACCGGCAACCAGGTTCTTCTCTCGACAGGCTTCTCCGCCGAGCTTGCCGGTGAGCCGCCGCCCTACGAGTTCATGCTCGCCCTTGATGCCGAGGACCGCATCGAAAACCCAC
>JAJZFE010000399.1 GCA_021798655.1 Acidobacteriota bacterium
CCCGTCAACCACGGCCTCCTCAACGGCCAGCTCGCCTGGCGGCAGGACGACGGCGGACACACCGACGCACCCAACATGAAGTTCTTCATCCAGTGGGTCGATCAAAACATGAACGACAAACCGTTCCGCGACATTCCAGCGCGCTGACCTGTCATGAAGAGACAGAAGCGGACCCACGGCTCTCCCATCCGTCATGGCATCCGTCTATACTCTGAGAGTGGAAATCCAGCAGCGCCAGCCCTGCATTCCTGAGGCCATTGAAATGAACTCCAAGCAGCACTCGCAGCACGCCCGCCACGACTCCGGCTTCACCCTGGTCGAACTCCTCATCGTCATGTCGGTGATCCTCATCCTCATGGTCATGGCGATCCCCGCCATGCAGAAGACGATCATCCGCGCCAACGAAACCTCGGCCATCAGCTCCCTGCGCAACCTCAACTCGGAAGAAGGAGAGTACGCCTCGCAGTATCCGCAGCACGGCTTCGCCTGCTCGCTGGCCGCGCTCGGCGGCAAGACCGGCTCCGGCGTGCCCACCCCCGAGGCCGCTCAGCTGATCAACGAGGACCTCGCCTCCGGCTCCAAGTCCGGCTACACCTTCACCGTCACCGGCTGCACCAAGACCACTATCAACAACATCGACCAGTACAACAGCTACATCATCAACGCCGTCCCCAACTCCGTCGGACACACCGGCAACCGCGGCTTCTGCACCGACGAGAACGCGCAGATCCGCTACGACCCCAAGGGCGGCACCAGCTGCACCGAACTGCTCCAGTAACAGCTCCGAAGCATCAACCCGTTCCGGCTGCCCCACTCCTGACAGCACTACCGTCAGGAGTGGGGTTCGCAATTTTCAGGACTCCATGAAACTGGCCATCTTCAGATCGTTCGCCGCCAACGCCGCCGCGCAGCAACCCACCGCCGCCTCGCTCGCCAAACGCGTCGACGACCACTACAACCATCTCCACTCCCTCCAGGCCCGCTACACCGAGCGCTACCAGGGCATGGGCCTCGACCGCACCGAGACCGGCACGCTCACCCTCAGCAAACCCGGCCGCATGCGCTGGGCCTACGACTCCCCCGCCGGCAAGCTCTTTCTCCTCGACGGCCACGACGCCATCGCCTACACCCCCGGCGACGCCCAGGCCACGCGCTTCCCGGAAAAGCAACTCGACGACCTTCGCTCCCCCCTGCGCTTTCTCCTCGGCCACACCGAGCTTGCCAAAGAGCTCGACCACCTCACCCTCACCCCGGCTACCGACTCCCCCCGCACCTACACTCTCTCCGGCACTCCCAAAGGCATGGCCCAGCGCCTCCAGTCCCTCGCCCTCACCGTCGACGCTGCAGGACAGATCCAGTCCATGCGGACCCTCGAAGTTGATGGCTCCATAACCACTTTCATCTTCAGCAATATGCACGAAGACATCCCGACTACATCGACCGACTTTACCTTCCGTCCCCCACCCGGCGTCAGCATTGTCAACGGGACGACACCTCTTTAATTCGTTTCCGTCGAAGAGTTCATAAATGAGCACTTCCCCCTCAAACGCTCAAACGTGTATCGTATTGCAATGCGATTCGGAATCTCAGCCGCTCTTCTCGCCTTCTCGCTTCCCGCGCTCGCCCAGTCTCCGCTGCATCTGATCCCGATGCCGCGAGAGGCCCGTCCGGGAGCCTCCGTCTCGCTCTCCAGCGGCATCCGCATCGACTGCGCCCAGCCTTGTGACCCCGAAGACGCCTTCGCCGTTGCCGACCTCAAGGCCGCGCTGGCCGACCGCCACATCCCGGTCACGGACGCCGCCAGCGCCCCGCACCTCTTTCTGACGCGTTTCAGCACTCCGCTCGGCAAGCAGATCTACCGCGAAGCCTCCAACTCCAACGCCACCGCATTTCCGGCAGAGATGCACGCCGAAGGCTACGCCATCTCCCCCGATCCCGAGGGCGACCACGACGCGGGCATCGCCGTCACCGCCGAAACCTCCGCCGGCATCTTCTACGCTCTGCAGACCGTCAAGCAGCTCATTGCGGGAGATGGAGCGGCGGCAACGCTGAGCATCGCCACCATCCGCGACTGGCCTGCGCTCAAGTACCGCGGCCTCTCCGACGACCTCTCCCGCGGTCCCATCGACACACTCGACTTTCAGAAAAAGGTGATCCGCACCCTCGCCGCCTACAAGGACAACCTTTACTCGCCCTACTTCGAAAACACGCAGCAGTACGCCTCCAACCCGCTGCCTGCGCCTCCCGGCGGCAGCATGTCCGCCGACGACGCGCGGCAGCTGGTCGCCTACGCCGCGCAGTACCACATCCTCGTCGTGCCCGATCAGGAAGCCTTCGGCCACCTCCGCCACACCCTCGTCTACGAGCAGTACCAGCAGCTCGCGGAGACCCCGCACGGCGCCGTCCTCGCCCCCAGCCAGCCTGGCTCGCTCAAGCTCATCTCGCAGGAGTTCTCCGAACTCGCCCAGCTCTACCCCGGCCCGTTCCTCCACGTCGGCGCCGACGAGACCGAAGACCTCGGCCGTGGCCAGTCCAAGCCCGACGTCGACGCACGCGGCCTCGGCCCCGTCTATCTCGACTTCATGCAGCAGATCGACACCACGCTGCGCCCGCTGCATCGCCGCCTGCTCTTCTGGGGCGACATCGCTGAAAACTCCCCCGAGCTGCTCAAGACGCTCCCGGCCTCCTTCAAGTCCGACACCATCGCCATCAGCTGGCACTACAACGAGCCCGGCCCGAACGGCTTCATCAAATACATCAACGACTTCAAGTCCGCCGGCTTCGAGTTCTGGATCGCTCCCGGCATCAACAACTGGTCGCGCATCTATCCCAACTACAACTACGGCCTCAGCAACATCCGCGTCTTCACCGCCGAAGGCCAGGCCGCCGGCGCCACCGGCCAGCTCAACACCAACTGGTACGACGACGGCGAAGCCCTCGCCGCCAACAACTGGTACGGCATCCTCTTCGGCTGCGCCGCCGCCTGGCAGCAGGGCGACAGCTCCATCCCGCAGTTCCAGCAGAGCTACGCCCAGGTCTTCCACGGAGACCTCACCGGCAAACTCAATCAGGCTCAGCTCGAACTCATGACCGCGCACGACATCCTCCACTCCCAGGCCAAGGTCGGCGACGGCTCCGACGGCCTCTTCTGGATCGATCCCTGGTCCAAAGACGGCCTCGACTACGGCAACAAGATCCGCCCCTACCTCAGCCAGGTCCGCCTGCACGCCGAACGCGCGCTCACCCTCATCGCGGAGGCTCGCGCCGCCTACCCGGCTCCGGCAACGCCCGTCGTCTACACACCGACGAATCAGCTTCCCTCCAACCCCACCTCCCTCCGCGAGCCCGATGCCATCGACGCACTCGAACTCGGCGCGCGCCGCTTCGACTTCCTCGCCCTCAAGTTCCAGCTCGCCGACGAGATGGCCATCGCCTACGCGCAGGCTCAGACCGACTCCCACGCCGCCGACAAGAAGACCCGCGCGCTCACCGACCTGAACCTCAACGACATCAACAGCGTCAACGGCCGCATCCAGGACATCAAGGACGGCTACTCGCTCCTGCGCGACCTCTACCAGCAGCTCTGGCTCCGCACCAACCGACCCTACGCGCTGCGCCCCGTCCTGGAGCACTACGACGCCACCATCGATCTCTGGCTCTCCCGCATGGACAAGGTCCGCTCCGCCCAGCGCCAGTGGCAGAACACCCGCACCCTCCCCAGCGCAGCAGACACAGGCATCCCCGCACCACCGGCCAACTAAAACAAAATGACAGCCACGACCCTCACCGCCCGTCGCCTCCTCACCGCCACAGGCACCGTCGACTACCCCGTTCTCACAGTCGCCGCTGACGGCGCTCTTCTCGCGATCGACTCCGACCCCGCCGCGCTCGCCCAACAGACCGACACCCTCACCTCGGCCTTCCTCGACGTCCACACCCACGGCGCCGTCGGCCACGACGTCATGCACGCCGATCCCGCCGGCCTCGGCCGCATGCAGCGCTTCCTCGCGCAGCACGGCGTCGCCAGCTACCTGCCCACCACCGTCACCGCCTCCATCGACAGCACCCTCCGCGCCCTCGACACCCTCGCCGCCGCCGTCGAAGCCACCCCCACGCCCGGCGAAGCCCGCCCCGTCGGCATCCATCTCGAAGGCCCCTTCCTCTCCCACATCAAACGCGGCACCCATCCTCCCGCCGAGCTGAAGCAGCCCAGCATCG
>JAJZFE010000392.1 GCA_021798655.1 Acidobacteriota bacterium
TCGCTGCAGCGCCCGAACCGCCTCACGCTCGCCCCCGGTTGCACCTGCCTAGCGCGGTGAGCGATACTTACATGTCCGCACCACGGAAATTTGTTCTGAAGAAGGGTACGTTCTTAAAATGTCTACACCCGCAGCCGCACAACCTACCGCGGCCGATATCACCCCCCACAAAGGCAAGCTCGGCATCATGATCCCCGGCATGGGCGCGGTCGCCACCACGCTCATCGCAGGCGTTGAGGCGGTTCGCCGCGGCTTCGCCCAGCCCATCGGCTCGCTCAGCCAGATGGGCACCATCCGGCTCGGCAAGCGCACCGACGACCGCACCCCGCTGGTCAAGGACTTCGCCCCCCTCGCCCCGCTCGACGACCTCGTCTTCACCGGCTGGGACATCTTCGGCGGCAATCTCTACGACGCCGCCAAGACCGCCGCCGTGCTCGATCGCGACCAGCTCGAAAGCATGAAGCCCTTCCTCGAGTCCATCGAGCCGCTGCCCGCGGCCTTCGAGGAGCGCTACGTCAAGCGCCTCACCGCCAAGAATAAGAAGGTCGGCAAGAACAAGTGCGACCTCGCCAACCAGATTCGCAACGACATCGCGGAGTTCAAGACCAGGACCGACCGCCAGGTCATGATCTGGTGCGGCTCCACGGAGATCTACCACGAGCCCAAGGCCGTCCACCAGACCCTCGAAGCCTTCGAGAAGGGCCTCGTCGCCGACGACCCGGACATCGCGCCGTCGATGCTCTATGCCTGGGCCTGCCTCAAGGAGGGCATCCCCTTCGCCAACGGTGCGCCAAACCTTACGGTCGACATTCCTGCCCTGCAGGAGCTGTCGAAGAAGATGAACGCGCCCATCTGCGGCAAGGACTTCAAGACCGGCCAGACGTTCATCAAGACCGTCCTCGCGCCCGGCTTCAAGGCCCGCCAGCTCGGCGTCTCCGGCTGGTACTCCACCAACATCCTCGGCAACCGCGACGGCGAAGTGCTGGACGATCCGGACAACTTCAAGACCAAGGAAGTCTCCAAGCTCGGCGTGCTGGAGCACATCTTCCAGCCCGAGAAGAACCCCGCGCTCTACGGCGACATCTTCCACAAGGTCCGCATCAACTACTACCCCCCGCGCGGCGACAACAAGGAAGGCTGGGACAACATCGACATCTTCGGCTGGCTCGGCTACCCGATGCAGATCAAGGTGGACTTCCTCTGCCGCGACTCCATCCTCGCCGCCCCGCTGGCGCTGGACCTCTGCCTCTTCATGGACCTCGCTGCGCGCACCCCGGCACTGCGTGGCCTGGGCATCCAGGAGTGGCTCAGCTTCTACTTCAAGGACCCCGACACCGCGCCGGGCGTCTACCCGGAGCACGATCTCTTCATCCAGTCGATGAAGCTCAAGAACACGCTCCGCCACATCATGGGCGAACCGCTCATCACCCACCTCGGCCTCGACTACTACGGCGAGTAACCCATCCTGAAGACAAGGCAGGCCCTGCGACGTCCAACTCGCAGGGCCTTTGCCTTTCCGTTTCGCTTTGCCATCCCTGCAGAGAATCCGCGTCTGCCGTTGCCTGTTTGACTCTGCGCCCTCTGCGCGCTTCTACTCTGCGTCCTCTGCGTTCCCGCCTCTGCGACCGCCTGCCGCTCCTCATGCTTCCGCGCTTGCTATACTCCGTGGATGAACTTCGCAATCGAGTTCGAGCAGGAATCCGATGACCGCGTGATCGCGGACGCGAAACGCAGCTAAACCGCGGACCCACCCATGCACGCCAACGACCTCCAGCTCCAGACCCTTCGCCTCTACACCGAGCTCACCGCGCGCCACGCCACGCTGGCCAGTCACCTCGTCTTCGCGCACGGCGCTGGCTGCAGTGCCACGGGCCTGCCCGCCGCCGTCAGCATCGCCGGCGGCACCGCGCTGCTGCTTGACCCGGACCTCGCCACCGTCAAATCCGTCTTCCGCCAGGGCGGTCTCGACTTCGTCGTCCACTCGCTCGACGAAGCCCTCCGCGTCCTCAAGAACGAGATTCGCAAACACACCCCGCTCTCCGTCGCGCTCCCCGCCGACCCCGCGCTCATCCTCGCCGAGATGCGCGAACGCGGCGTCCAGCCCGACCTCGAACTCACCGTCGACGCCGCCCCGGCCACAGCACTCGCCCGCCAGCACCTCGCACTCAGCCTCGCTGAACTCTCGCCCGAGGCCAACGCCTGGCTCGCCACGCACCGCTGGTCGCAGGTCTTCCTGCCCACCACCACCACCGCCGAGCTGCGCACGCTCGACACCCGCCTCATCGCCGCGCTCGACGGCAACCAGCACCGCCAGCAGTGGCTCCGCCGCATCCCCCACTACCAGCGCCCTGCGCCCGAAACCGGCCGCGCTCTCTGGCTCTCCGACCTCGAACGCATCCACCTCGCGCTCTAAGCCAACGCCCCGCAGTCGATCGGCGTCGAGCCCACCCGCTCTCTCCTACACCACCGCCAGAATCGCCGCCCACAGCGCCTTCATCCCCGCATCGGTCTTCGACGACACCGCCAGCACGACCTCTTCGCCGTGCGCCTTGCGCAGCGCCGCCAGCGACTTGGCCAGCTGGTTGCCGCCCAGCCGATCGCTCTTGGTGCCCACCACCACATGCGGCCGCTGCATCGTCCGCAGCGCCGTAATCAGCAGCGTATCGCTCTCCTGCGGCGGAATGTTCGTGTCCACCAGGCACACGCACAGCGCCAGCTGCTCGCGCTCGTTCAGGTACGGCTCAATGAACTTCGGCCACTCTGCCGAGATCGACTTCGAGATCTTCGCATAGCCATACCCCGGCAGATCCGCAAAGATCAGCGACGGCCTCGCCGTAAACTTCTGGCTCGTCCCCTCATGCAGCGCGAAGAAGTTGATCGCCCGCGTCCGTCCCGGCGTGGAAGAGACCTTTGCCTCCTTCGACCCCAGCAGCGTGTTGATCAGCGACGATTTGCCCACGTTCGAACGGCCCAGAAACGCGACCTCCGGCGCATCGAACGTTCGCGCCGGGCCAGGGAAGTGCTCCGGCGCCATCGCCGACAGTAGAAACTTGGGAACGAATTTCATCACTCTTGAGCTTACAGGGAGTCTCCGATCAAGTCTGGACAACGTCTTTTTATTTGTCATTGCCGCAGGAGAATCTGCGTTTTGCCCGACAGTGCGAGCATGGTACGGGACTGGATCAGACTTTCCGCAAACTCTGAGGTTTGTCATCCCGCAGCGCAGCGGAGGGATCTGCATCGCCCCCGTGTTCGCCGTCCACGCCGCGCTATCATGGGTACGAATCCGCACGCACCCGCAGAGGAGGATTCCGTGCCCGCGCCGCGCCAACTCGCCCTCGCACTCCTCTTCGCCGCAACGCTACACGCGCAGGTTGCTGCAACCGTCGTCCTCATGCCCGCCGGCATCGCGTACGACGGCTCCGGCAATCTCTACTTCGCCGACGCCGCGCGCCACCAGGTCTTCGAGTCCACACTCGGCGGTTCGCTGCGGCTCATCGCCGGCACCGGCACGCAGGGCTACGCAGGCGATGGCGGCCTCGCCACCGCCGCTCAGCTCAACACGCCGCAGGCCCTCGCCATCGCTCCCGACGGCACGCTCTACATCGCTGACACCGGCAACCACGCCATCCGCGCTGTTACGAACGGAACTATCACCACCGTCGCCGGCACCGGCCAGCAGGGCTTCTCCGGCGACAACGGCCCCGCCACTGCCGCGCAGCTCGCCTCGCCCAACGCGCTCGCCTTCGATGCCACCGGCGCGCCGCTGCTCTGCGACAGCGCCAACCACCGCATCCGCCGCATCAGCGCCGGGGGAAACGTGACAGCCAGCGGCATCATCACCACCCTCGCTGGCACAGGTGTGCAGGGCTTCGCTGGCGACAACGGCCCTGCGCTCGCAGCCCAGCTCGACACGCCCTCCGGCCTCGCCGTCGCCAACGGCACCGTCTACGTCGCCGACACGCACAACCACCGCGTCCGTGCCATCAATGCAGCAGGCATGATCACCACCGTCGCCGGCACCGGCCAGCCCGGCTTCTCCGGCGACAACGGCCCCGCCACCGCCGCCCAGCTCGACTCCCCCCGCGGCCTCGCCATCACCCCCGGCGGCGCGCTGCTCATCGCCGACGCCAACAACCAGCGCCTCCGCAGCGTCTCCAGCGCCGGCCTCATCACCACCCTCGCCGGCGGCCCCACGCAGGGCAACACCACCGAC
>JAJZFE010000320.1 GCA_021798655.1 Acidobacteriota bacterium
CTTCTCTCAATTGTACCCGCTAGGCTGTGCAACGAACGGACAACCCCGCGATTCTCTGTCTTCGGAGCTGCGAATTCTCCCGTCAGGGACGTTCCACAGAACCAATAGCTGCGGCTTACCCCCTTGGACGCGCCACGGCGATAAAGGATAGTCGGAAATCGCCGCCGGCTCGCGCTCACCGCGCGCAAGCAGTCACAACCCGCCGCCGTCGGTGCGCTCGCTCTGGAAGCAGAACGGGTCGCCGTGTTCGGCCGCGTGTGCCTCCACCACGCGCAGAAACTCCCGCGCCGCGTGCGACAGCGCGGCCTGCCTGCGGTACACCAGCCGCAGCTTGCGCTCCACCACCAGCTCCGGCACAGCCACGGCCACCAGGTCCCCGCGCTCCAGCTCGCCCTCCACCGTCAGCCGCGGCACCAGCGCCACCCCGTTGCCGCGCTGCACAAACCGCTTGATCGCATCCAGCGACGGCAGCTCCACCTCCATCTGCAGCGGCGTCCGGTGCCGCTTGAAGCTGGCAATCACCTTCTGCCGCAGCGGCGACGGCACGTTATGCGCCACGAACGGCTCCCGCCCCAGCCGCGCGATCGTCGCCTTCCGCGCCTTCGCCAGCGCATGGCCGGGGCTCACAATGCACACCAGCTCATCGCGATACACCACCGTCGAGCGCACCTGCGGGTCCTCCGGCTTGAAGCTCACCACGCCCAGTTCCACCGAGTGCGACAGCACCTCGTCGGAAATCCGGCTGGCCAGCGCCCGCTGCACCGCCACCTTCACCCGAGGATGCTGCCGCCGAAACGCGTCCAGCACCGGCAGCAGATACAGGCACGTGTACTCATTCGCCGCCACGTTCAGCCGCCCCGTGTGCAGCGAGCGCAGGTCCACCAGCGCCGACTCCGCCTCCCGCCGCAGGTTCAGCATCTTGTTGGCATACTCGCGCAACACTTCCCCTGCATCGGTCAGGTTGCCCGTCGTGCGCTCCAGCAGCGTCTCGCCCAGCTCGCCCTCCAGCTTGGCAATCACCTGGCTCACCGCCGGTTGCGTCCGATGCAGCCGGGTGGCCGCCCGCGAAAAGCTCCGTTCCTCGGCCACGGCCAGAAAGGTCTCCATCTGAAACAGGTCCATGATTTAAGCTCTTTCTGATCGCCGCAGACCGGTTGTTCCGGCGGCGGCCTATACCGTCATTAGTAATTGGTATACATCTGGCACTTAGCATAAGGGCGGTTTATGCTTGTGTCCATACAGTAGTACGGATGGAGAGAGATCTTCCATGAGTTCAAACGCTCCAACATCTAGCAACCGCGTGATCTTCTTTGACACCACCCTGCGCGACGGCGAGCAGTCGCCCGGCTGCACCATGCACCACGACGAAAAGCTCCGCATGGCCCATCAGCTCGCCGCGCTTGGCGTCGATGTCCTCGAAGCCGGCTTCGCCATCGCCTCGCACGGCGACTTCGAGAGCGTCCGCGACATCGCCCGTCAGGTCGGCACCTCCGACGCCGCGCCGCGCATCACCTCGCTCGCCCGCGCCAAGCGCGAAGACATCGAGGCCGCAGCCAAAGCCATCGAGCCTGCAAAGAAGAGCCGCATCCACACCTTCCTCTCCACAAGCGACCTGCACATGGCCGCCAAGCTGAAGATCACCCGCGAGCAGGCCCTCGAACAGATCGGCGAGATGGTCGCACTCGCCAAAACCTACGTCGACGACGTCGAGTTCTCCCCCGAAGACGCCACCCGCACCGACCCCGAGTTCCTCGTCAAGGTCTGCGAGGTCGCCATCCAGGCCGGTGCCACCACGCTGAATCTGCCCGACACCGTCGGCTACTGCATCCCGCAGGACTACGCCGCGATGTTTCGCATGGTCCTCGACCGCGTGCCCGGCGCGAAGGACATCGTCCTCTCCGCGCACTGCCACGACGATCTCGGCCTCGCCGTCGCCAACACGCTCGCCGCCGTCGAAGCCGGCGTCCGCCAGGTCGAGTGCGCCGTCAACGGCATCGGCGAACGCGCCGGCAACGCCGCCCTCGAAGAGCTCGCGGCACTCTTCATGGTTCGCAAAGACAAGCTGCCCTATGCCAACAACATTGTGATGACCGAGCTCTTCCCCACCAGCCAGATGCTCTCCGGCTGCATCAGCTTTGGCGCCGCGCCGAACAAGGCCATCATCGGTGCCAACGCCTTCGCGCACGCCGCCGGCATCCATCAGCACGGCGTGCTCGCCAACCCGCTCACCTACGAGATCATGACCCCCGCCTCGGTCGGTTACAAGGGCCAGAGCATCGTGCTCGGCAAACACAGCGGCCGTAAGGCGCTGGAGCACCGCCTCCACGAACTCGGCCACACGCTCTCCAAGGAAGACCTCAGCACAGTCTACGAGCGTTTCACCGACCTCGCCGACCGCAAGAAGCTCATCTACGACCAGGACATCCTCGCTCTGCTCAACGCTCGCGAGACCACCGTCGCGTAGTTCCTAGTCTTCGTCACTTACATTTTTGTTTGTCATTCCCGAAGGGAATCTGCTTCTCTTCCAACGCTCTCAAGGAATCAACATGAAGCTCAAGATCGCAATCCTCGCCGGCGACGGCATCGGCCCGGAAGTCACCCGCGAAGCGCAGAACATCCTCACCGCAGTGGCCGACCTCGGCGGCCACGAGTTCACCTTCGTCGACGCCCTCATCGGCGGCGTCGCCATCACCGCGCACGGCACGCCGCTGCCGCAGTCCACCATCGACACCTGCCTGGACTCCGACGCCGTTCTCCTCGGTGCCGTCGGCGACAACAAGTTCAACGCACTCTCGCCCGACAAGCGCCCCGAAGCCGGCCTGCTGCAGATTCGCCAGGAGCTGGGCGGCTTTGCCAACCTGCGGCCCTCCGTCGCCTATCCTGCACTCAGCGAAAACTCGCCGCTGCGCCCCGAGGTCACACGCGGTGCGGATATTCTCTTCGTCCGCGAGCTGCTCGGCGGCCTCTACTTCGGCCAGCCGCGCTGGTGGAACAAGGACACCGACGAAGCCATCAACACCATGCGCTACACCAAGGCCGAAGTGACTCGCGTCGCGCGCGTCGCCTTCGAGCTCGCACAGAAGCGCCGCAAGAAGCTCACCTCCGTCGACAAAGCCAACGTCCTCGAAGTTTCGCAGCTCTGGCGCGCCACCGTTGACTCGCTCAAGTCCGACTACCCCGATGTCACCGTCGAACACCAGCTCGTCGACAGCATGGCCATGCACCTGATGAACGTGCCGCGCAACTTCGATGTCGTGCTCACCGAAAACCTCTTCGGAGACATCCTCTCCGACGAGTCCGGCATCATCACCGGCTCGCTCGGCATGTTGCCCTCGGCCACCATCGGCGGCAAGGTCAACCTCTACGAGCCCGTCCACGGCAGCGCGCCAGATATCGCCGGCACCGGCAAGGCCAACCCCCTCGGCGCAATCCTCACCGCCGCCATGGTGCTGCGCCACTCCGGCAACCTCGAAGCCGAAGCCGCAGCCATCGAAGCAGCAGTCGTCAAGGTCCTCGACGCCGGCCACCGCACCGCCGACATCGCACGTGGCATCACCGCAGCCAACGTCACCACCCAGCAGATGGGCAAGCTCGTGCACAGCGCACTCGCCGAATCCATCGACCGCCAGCAATCGCTCCACGCCGTCTAGTCATCCTCGGCTTGTCATTTCGCAGCACCGTTCTTGCTTGTCATTCCCGAAGGGAATCTGCTCCTACTTTTGTTTGTCATTCCCGAAGGGAATCTGCGTTTGCCTTTCGGGCCACCACCCAATCCATGCGAACCGCTCTCCAACTCGCCGCCGCACTCCTGCTCACCGCAGCAGGAGCGCGCGCGCAGATCAGCAGTCCGGACACCCTCATCGCGCCGCTGCCCGCTCCGCCCTCTCATCAGCGTCCGATTGGGACCGACGACCTGCAGTGGCTCTGGCCGTTCACGCGACCCACGCCGCTAGGCCGTGCCGCCGACCTCCGCGTCGACGCGCGCTTTCAAGCCATGCTCTCGCGCGAGTTCAAACAACCGCAGGCGATGTGGGGAGCCGACCCGGACCACCGCCCGGCACTAGCCACCATCATCCCGCTCTTCCTCTCGCTGTACGGCGAAGTCAACTCCAAAACCGCGCGCTACATCACCATCGACGGCTGCGTGCCCAGCTTCTGCCCCTCCGCCGGCCTGCTCTGGATCGACCTCGGCCAGCCACCCTCATCGCCGCTC